>SOKL01000087.1 GCA_004376265.1 Candidatus Thorarchaeota archaeon | reverse complement strand
CTTCCTACTCTGTGCTGTCTTCGGGGCAATGGTCTTAATTCTAGATCTAAACCAATCAGCAGTTAATTTGTTGGGTTTGGGCCACTTCGACAGTATGAGTTCTCGTGTTATGACCGTAGATTGCTTTATGTGTACCTGAGCATCAAGGTACTTCTTGTAATCAGGATGTAGAATTGTCATGTCTGAAGATAACAAGAACTCCGATATAAATTCACCTACGTCTAAAGTGCGGGGTGAAGAAGATACATACGTTAGAGCAAAGCTCACTGAGATTAATGGTGCAATTGAGAGACTCACTCAGATGTTGAACAGAATGATTGAGATCATCTCAACAATCACCGAAGTCCAAGAGAATACATCAGAACTAACCCTAGCAGTCAATGCCAATACGGAGAGATTAGATGAGATGATGCAGGTCATCAAGACTATCGAAAGCAAAACTGGAGCTCCAGTTGCATCGACCGCACCAACAGCAAGCCTGGCTGACAGAGGTGCAGTATCCACACTCCAATCTGTGCTGGACACTCTTGAGACACAAGTGAGAGAAGGTGTAATAGCAAGTGATCTTGCACAAAAGATTAGCGAGTCTGCAGGTATACTAGAAGGTGGTGGAGTCGCAAGTTCTGTCATTGTGAAGATGCAGAGATGGACACGAATCCTTCGTACTTATGGTCGAGTTGACACAATCAGCCCTGCTGACCTTTCAAAGCTCCGTGGCGACATCAAAAATTGGAATAAAGAAATCTCCAAAATGAGATAATGCGCATTCGAAATCATTGAAATGGTCGTTTGCGATGATTTATAGATTATCGTCAATAGTTTGATGTATCACACATTTCGCGCGTAACGAATGAACTGGAATGAAATTCAGTCAACATTTAATAATCAAACATAATGACCCCTAATAGTCAATGCCGGGAAACATTGAGGTGCACAATAGCCATGACAGAACCAAATGAGTGGAAGGCTAGGATCCAAGAAATAATTGAGGGATTTCCAGATCCCTACAAAGAAGAGATCCTTGAACTCTACATAGAATGGATAGAAACAAATCCCGACCAGCCACTCTATCAGAATTGGGCAGAGTATTCTTCTAAGATTGATGACCAGGAAGCTTTGTATACCGAGCGACGAGTTTACTTGAAGAGAGTCACTAACGAGCTAAGAGTAATGGAGATTCCGCTCAAACGATGGCAGAAGGTTGCAAAGGCTCTGGCTGCAGTGGCTAGCATATTCCTTGTTGTCTTCCTTGCAATATCAAGGGCCATGAGAGTGACAGAATAGTAGTACTAAATCCTCACTCGCTGTTAAAGAGCAGCCAACTTATATTATCTTCAACGAGATATCCTGCTGGGAAAAATGGAGAGTTTACTTGAGTCAATTCCAGAAACTATGGAAGAATTACTTGTTAACGCGTCGCGACTTGTGAAGAAGTCAAAGAAAGTATATGCTTTTTCACATATCGATGCAGATGGTATCACTGCATTAGCAATCGTCGCTCTGATGCTTGAACGTGAAGGAAAATCTTTCGAGTGGAAGAATATTCACCAAATCAATTCGGAATCAATCCTGCAGATAGAGGAGGAGGTTCGAACTTACAATTCGGATCTGGTGATACTCAGTGATTTCGGAACAGGGCAAATCGATCTTGTGAAGAAACATATCGTAGGCATAAAGGGTCTTGAATCAGTCATTATCCTTGACCACCACCTACCAACAACTGATGAAGTCATTTCAGAGCCTGTACTGACGCCAGATTCATTGATTGAGATCAATCCAAGTCAACATGGTTTGAGTGGGAGTTATGATCTCTCAGGATCTGGAACCGCCTTCCTATTAGCGTATTTTGTTTCCCAGAATAATGTAGATTTGTCAGAGTTAGCAGTTGTTGGAGCAACTGGAGACATGCAAGATTACTACGGACGTGGATTCGTGGGTCTGAACAAAGAGATTGTAGAGCTTGGTGAGGATTCAGGACATCTCAAAGTTACTAGGGATCTCACTTTTTTTGGTATTCATACTAGACCACTCCCATACCTACTTCAGTATGCCACAGACCCGTACCTTCCAGGACTCACAGGGGCAGAAGAAGCATCCTTTGCATTCTTTGAAGACCGGGATATTGACATAAAGTCTGATGGCGAATGGCGGACATGGGTAGATCTGGAAACAGACAACAAACAAAGTGTCATTCAAGGAATAATCCAAATAGTATTGGAAAGCTATAGTGATCCTAGAATTGCTCAGGGTATAGTTGGAGACGTCATAGTTCTTTCCAATCGACCCCCTAAGACTGAAATGCGGAGTGCAAAGGAATTTTCAACACTACTGAATGCCTGCGGGCGAAATAAACGTCCTGAGATAGGAGTTCGGTTGTGTATGGGAAACTCTGAAGCTTTCGACGAGGGGAGGATCCTACTACAGCAACATAGAACCAACCTCGCTATGGCTCTGAGGCGATTAGAAACAGATGGTTTTGAAGAGAAACCAGGTATGTACATTGTGAATGACCCTGTAACTCCGGACACTATAATTGGAATTGTTATTGGAATGGCTCAAGGTTCAATGATCATTCCAATCGATAGACCAGTCATCGGAATCAGTACAAACACCACAGATGATAGTCCATTAGTCAAACTCTCTGGACGGGCTCATAAGTCACTCATTGAGAGAGGTGTCAATCTCAAAGAAGTGTTTGTTGAAGTTGCTGAACAGCTCAATATTAGTTATGAAACACTTGTTGCAGAGGCTGGAGGACATCCGATGGCTGCGGGAGCTTTTATTCAAAAACCGCAGCTTGATGAGTTCCTAGAGATTACATCATCTAAACTTGTCAAGTATCTAGGAATGAATAAGTGAATCAAAAAAAAGGTCAATGGGGGCTTTGTAGCCCCCTGATTTTCTTTAGAGAACTTAGTAGTCCTCAGACGTTAATGACGCTCCAATGATGCCTGGTATGAACAGTAGACCAAATGCAACTCCAATGTCTATGATATTGTTTCTTGCGATATTGAACATAGCATCGAAGTTGGTTGGGTCTCCAACAAGGGTCAACAAATAGAAGCCCAAGAAGAAGAGTACCATAGCGAGTATAGATGCAAATAGCATTCGGACACCGCTCTTGGAAATGAGACCAGCAATGAAACCAGCAACACCAAGTGCAACTAGCGGGGAGTAAATTGGAATTGCCGCTGTTGCTGCGGTGTACGGGAATAGCAGAACCCCAAAGAGGGTTGCACCGTAGGTCATAAGGTCCCCAGTGATGTCGCTGCTACCGATGATAGCTTGAATAGCTGCAATGTCGAGGCCAATAATTTGAAAGGCTCCGATCAAGACTGCAGTCACTAACGCGATTAGTAGTGCCATAATAGTTCTGAACATTGTAAACATTCGTCCTTTAGTCAGAAAATTCTCCGTTGTATCTTTTCGTGAGCCCCTATGCTTTTATAATACTTACCAATTTCTCGGGGAGAAATATTATCCAATTTCACACAATCACACACCATCAAATTCAGCTTTTATCTCCAGGATTCGGTCTTTCACTGAAAGAATCAGCTCTGTTATCCGTAAACTAGCCATATCATCAGGAAGTTCATCTGGATGGAACCAACCAACCTCGGCTTCTGGAGTTTCAGGTGTTGTAGTTTCAGTCAACGCACGGGCAAGATAATGATTTAGAACATAATGAAATTCAATTCGCTCAGACTCATCAGGAGTGATTAGATCCGCAGTACTGACGAGATCGATGATTTCACATTGAACTCCAGCCTCTTCATTAACTTCTCGAACCACAGATTCCTCTTGGGTTTCACCTATCTCAACTCCACCACCAGGAATGCTCCAAAGGCCTTTTCCTGGATCCTTATCTCGTCTGACCAAGAGAACTCCTTTTGAGCCAACAACTATTGCTCCGACTCCAGGAATGGGAAAACATGGATAGCGTCTTTTACTCATTATGTTACTGCTAGACTTGAGGGCATATTTATTATTATTTCGCAGTCTTGGCAATTTCGATCCTGATAGATATCAAAACCCAAAGTCGAATCATACGGTAGTCGTACTTCCCTTTCGCAACCAGAACAACGTATCTTCACATATCCGCGAAGTTCGAACACCATTCTCCAAGCATTTCTGGCTTGTTCGAGTTTGCCAAGACGAGTATATTCTACAGCTAGTAACACCCAGGGTGCAGCAGCTCCCTCATCCGCTTTAGTCCAACGAAGTAGGCAATCACTAAATTCATCATTCATTCCTAATAGCGAATAGAGACCGCATAATCCTCTCCAAGATTCAGGGCATCTTCCTAATTCAGCTTCTGCTCTTGCCAGGTTCACTTTGCGTTTCTCATCATCACCTTCAAGATGAGCTAGATATACTAGTCGTGACAGCGCTTCTATATTTACAGGATCTTGCTCCAGGACTTGATTGAAACAGGCTAGTGCACCCTCGTATTCTTTGGATTGCAATCGTAATTCCCCAAGGAGTATCTGAGAGCGATAATCTGTTGGATCAACTGTGTTCGCGCGACCTACAAATGGTGATGCTTCGTATGGTCTATTCTGAAGCAACAACAGATATGCATAGTTTGAAATCGCAGCCATTAGTTCAGGATTCAATCGATGGACTTTCGCCCACTCATCCGTTGCCGCAGTGAAATCACCTAATCGATACAATGTCAATGCGTAAAGACCACGAATTCCAATGTCCTCTGGGAATTTTTCTAGCGCACGTTTTAGATGATCTAAAGCTTCTCGATACTGGTTATTCCTATACATTATCCTTCCAAGTTCAAGCCAAACGTCAGGCTCTAATGAGTCAAGTCGGAACGCTTCGCGAATTCTATCTTCTGCGTGAGATAATTTCCCAAGTGCCCAAAGAGCACGTCCCAAAAAAAGTTCTACAACATAGTGTTGTTCTACAAGCTTTTCAGCTTGTTCAAGGACAGTAACAGCTTTCTCTGGTTTTTCAGCCTGAACATATGCCATTCCGAGACAGACCAATGCATCAACATTTTCATCATCAGTCTCAATAACTGGCTCAAGGAGTTCTATCGCATCTAGAGGGCGACTCTCCTCAAGAGCTTGCATTGCGGAATCGATGATAGCTTCAGACACGTCAGTTCCAGCCTTAGTTCGTAAACGCTCGCTCACACTTTGGTTATAAGTAAGATTCGTTATGGCAAAATAGATGACCGGGCGAGAGTATGCAACACCTTTCTCAATGCTACATGCAGCAATGCTACTTGGACAAAAGACAAGACTCGCAAAGTTCGATAAAGCTATTCGACAGATTGTGAAGCCGAATGATTATGTTGTGGATATTGGAACAGGTTCTGGAGTTCTTGCATTAATGGCAGCAAAGGCAGGTGCTCGAAAAGTAACAGGTATCGACATCAATCAGGAATCTGTAGAGTATGCAAATGAAGCAGCTGTATTGAACGGTGTTGAGGATAAAATCGAGTTCGTGGAAAAACATGTTTTAGATTTCATCCCAGATGAGCGAGCGGATGTGGTAATCTGTGAGATGTTATCATCAATTCTCTTTATTGAGCAACAAGTTCCAGCTAGCTATCATGCTGTTGAAAATATCTTGAAACCAGACGGGGTTATCATTCCCCAAAATGCAACGATTTTCATTGTACCAGTGGAGAGCTCAGTGATTGTGGAGCGTTTTTCTTTTGAGCAACTGCAATTTCCCCGTGTTGTCCAAACAGTCATGTCAGATTCAACGAAAGACCTTGCAGATCTAATGGTTCTACAAGAAGTCGATTTTACAAAACCAGCATCAGATTATAGCATTGATGAAACACTACAATTTTCAATAATCAATGATGGTGTGATACATGGACTTGTCGGTCTTTTCGAATCAGAACTCTACAAGGATATCAAACTAAACATGGATGATGGATGGAAGCAACTATTCCTTCCTTTGCAGAAACCTGTCAGAGTGACCTCTGGTGACAAATTCTCAGTTAGAGTTGCATATACACCTGGAGAATTCAATTCACTCGTTATCGAACACTTGTAAGTTCAACCAGTAACTTTTCGCGTCATTGGTTGAGATCGGTCCAATTCAAAGACTACAGGATTCTTTGGATCAGGACATGCATGAAGCTCCTTGCAATGATCGACAGACCAGGGGAAGTATGCATTGTGCATCATGGCATAGACAACAGGTAACATTGTGAAAAGCGCATTCAAGCAAATGTCACCTGTCACACCGAAGTGATTGAACTCAACAGAATCACCAACCTTGTGTCCAATTGGGCAATTTCCTTCTTGACTCACAACTTTGGCAATTATTTTCCTAGGTTCTTTACCAACGCATTTGTCCTCGTTTGACATCTTGGTTCAAACATCTCTTCAACAGATGCTCCCTATTACTGTTACTAACGAAAAGGATAGCTAGGGGCATACTTTTATCATAGTCCGCAAAAGCGTGTGCTCGGTGGCTGATGTTTATGGAACTGAAAGGTCCATTGTGCTACGTACTTGATTTTGATGACATCTACAACTATGCATATCAAACTGCAAACAAGGTGAAGAAATCTGGTTGGAAACCAGATGCGATAGTTGGAATTGCAAGAGGCGGTTGGGTTCATGCAAGAATTGCATGTGACCTTCTAGCTGTCAGAGACTTGTTTAGCGTTAAGGTAGACCATTGGGGCGTAACAGCGACAAAAGATGGCAAGGCCAAGCTGACATGCCCACTGACAGGAGATGTCACTGGAAAACGAGTTCTTGTTGTGGACGATATAACTGACACTGGAGAAAGTCTTACGATGACAGTTGACCATGTCAAGGAGTGTGGACCATCTGATGTGAAGAGTGCAACACTCATGCACATCGTGGGATCCAAGTTTAAACCAGATTTCTTTGGTGTGGAAGGAGCTTGGGCGTGGGAGATATGGCCGTGGAATTTCTATGAAGATCTTACCGCCCTCATTACTACAATCTTTGAAGGGGAAAAATTGAAAGAGTTCAGCACGGCGGAGCTAAAGAAGCATCTTCGAGAGTATAACAACATCGTTCTCTCGGATGATCAACTATCCAAGATAAAGGCACATATGGGATTCTTTGGAGTCATCGATTACCCCCTCGATAAAGTATGGAAACTGAAAGAGTAAGGTGGAGAAAGAGAATGGCATTTGAAGCAAAGCTATCAGTAGTACCAACGGATAAGAGTCAATCAGAGGACCTTCATAAGATTCTCCCTATAGAGATTGGGATGTTTGGTGGGTCCGGAAATTACGACTCTAGTGTTATTGAAAATCCAATCGAGGTCAAGGTTTTCACTCCATATGGTGCAACATCTGACAATTTCATACTAGGGACAGTTAAAGGAAGAACGTTTGCATTTCTTGCAAGGCATGCAAGGGGACATACTATTTCCCCCCACATGATAAACTATCGAGCAAACATGTGGGGTATGAAAGCTCTAGGCATTAAACGAATCATTAGTCCTGCAGCAACTGGTAGTTTGCAACCTAAGAGAATTAAATTAGGAGAGTTTGTAATTGCAGACCAACTCTTTGACAGAACAATGGGGGTTCGTAAGGACACCTTTTTTGAAGAAGGAACCATTGCACATCTACCTTTTGCAGAACCGTTCTGTCCAGAATTAAGAAAGGTGGCATCTGAAACAGCAGGACAAGCCAATTTCAAGGTTCACGATAAGGGAACCTACGTGTGTATCAATGGTCCTCGATTCTCAACAAAAGCTGAATCGATGTTCTATCATAACCAGGGATGGGATGTTATTGGTATGACCGCATATCCCGAGGCAGCGTTGGCACGAGAGGCTGGAATCTGCTTTGTGAATATTAGTATGCCCACGGACTATGATGTCCACGGCGAGGAGAACGTCACACATGCCATGGTTTTGAAGACAATGGCTGAAAATGTGGAACGAGTCAAAAAGTTGACTTTCGATATGGTTTCCAATATTCCTAAAGACGCCAGTTGTGATTGTCAGACCGCAATGCAACACGGTCTTTTCTAAACCGAGTTCAGGCGTTATGCTTGAGGGACCGAATGAAACATAGCATACAGTCGGTATGAGGAAGATGGTGATATTCAAGTGAAACTTGCTGTTGGACAGATGGAACCGCAAATAACCAGTGTAGAAGAAAATATTGCAAGAGTCAAAGTTTTGCTCGAGAAGGCAGAGGAGAATACAGTTGATGTTCTTGTCCTTCCTGAATTATGTAACTCGGGATATGTCTTCCAGAGTAGTGATGAAGCAAACGCTTCTGCCGAAGAGATTCCCCAAGGTCCAATGTCCTCAGAATTACTTGCTTGGTCAAAGGCTGGACGAATGGTTGTTGCGGGTATTTGTGAGAGAACTGACAAAGGATTATACAACTCAGCAGGGATTTTTGCAAATGGCGAACATATCACTACGTATCGGAAGATCCACCTCTTTTTGAATGAGAAATCTTGGTTTCAATCGGGAAATGATGAACCACCAGTCGTTGAATTTAACGGCAGTAAGTTTGGTGTAATGATCTGTTTTGATTGGATCTTTCCAGAAATTGCTAGGGTTCTAGCTCTGAAGGGAGCACAGGCGATTCTGCATCCTGCGAATCTTGTGCTTCCATATTGTCAAGATGCGATGATCACGAGATCAATTGAAAATCATGTTTTCACTGCCACAGCAAATCGAATAGGTACAGAACGAGAAGTAGCATTCTCAGGTCATTCACAAATCACTTCTCCCAAGGGGCAGCGACTAGCCTCACTAAACGGAGAAGAAATCGGAATCACAGTGTATAATATTGACCTGTCAATGGCAGATGATAAAATGATCACAAATCGGAACCATCTCTTTGATGATCGTCATCCTGACCTGTATTCACGAATCATTCAGAACGATTAAACTTGCTTGGAGCTCTTCCTTTCCAATTTTCAACTGGATATTTCTCAACGTTCTTCTTCATCTTCTTCACAATCGCATCAACTGGATCGATACCTGCTTTATCACAGATACGGAGGAGGTACACAAGAACATCTGCAATTTCACCAGCTAATGCTTCTTTGAAATCCGCATCTTGCAAACCGTTTTCCACATCTTCATCCGTCTTCCATTGAAACAGTTCGAGAAGCTCTCCCATCTCAATTGATGCTGACACGGCAAGAGCTGCTGGTTTGTTGAACTGCTCCCAGTCCCGTTCTTGTGCAAAGCGCCTGATGAGGTCTATTAGTTCATCTAATGTAGGTTCACTCTCACCCATCATGGGCACCTGAATTCATCGTCTGGGACCAGCGAATTGCTTCTGAACAATCCAAAGAGTGTAAATCGAGAATACTACCAAGACCATTGTTAAGCTGATGAGTGGTGTGGCAATTCCGGGAATAAACGATTGGAATGATATTACCCAACTGATAGAGTCAAGAGTGCCAATACTACCACACAGTATAACGACTATTAGATTGGTCAAGCCAGCCCAACGAAGTCGGCTTCCTTGTGCTTTTTCCCACGTTACTAGCGAATATGAGGCAGCAACCCCACATAGAATAATGAGAACATATGAAGCAATGAGGAAATAGCGATTGGCACCCTCCCAAAGAATTGATGGTGCGAATACTACTAGGAATCCTGCAACCATCAGAATGAATGCAGTAGTTGGCCAAGGATTGTCTGTGAATTTAGTAAGCCTACTTGGTACATCTAGTGCGTAACGAGGATCATACCCATCATCGGATTCTTCATCTTCCTCGTCAGGAAAAGATTCCACTATCTCTACCTCTACCTCTTCCTCTTCCTCTTCATCGTATTCTTCTTTTTCGAAGAATGTGTCTTCTTCGTTATTCATTCGAGTTTCCTCAAGATTGTGGATGACTGGAGAGTGAGCGGCCCTGTTAAAATCCTTGTGCCTCATGAAATCATAGGA
>SOKL01000224.1 GCA_004376265.1 Candidatus Thorarchaeota archaeon | reverse complement strand
CTTTATTTTAAAAAATATGTATTTACGTATTAATAAGTTTTTATAGGATAATAAGGATTAATAATATGAGTAAATAACCTATTCTTGGAAACAAGAAGGGGAGTGAACTCGACTGACCGAAATGTGTCAGAAGTTTTTATAGGATGGCGAAAGATAATGGCACGATCCAAGGGTGTAACAATCGCAGTTAAGGTCCCAATAAATTGGGAATCAATGACTGAGAGGACTAAGCAGAGGCTTAGACAGACCGTTGGACGAGACACTAGAGTGATTCGTGCATTTCTTGGAATAATCGAACAACACGAGTGCAATCTATTGATTGGACAAACCAAAAACAGGATTGATGGTGGAAAACTGAACCAGCTTACAATGACTGCCCACAAAGTCAGGTCTGGATACAGTCAGAGGACAAGTGTTCCTCACGACTTCAAGGTCCGATTTCCCCGTATCTCTCAGAACGAGATGACAGAGTGTCGACAGACTGCGGTCTCATTGTATGAAAGTTATCTCAAACTCAGGATGATGAACGGGTTGAGAACTTCTCGACCTTGTTCAATCAATGGTAGTAGAAGGATACCCCGATGGGCGTTCAATCAGAGGTTCAAGCTTATTGAGAAGAAGACATCTGTCGCTCGATGGTGGCTTGATATCAGAGACTCCCTCAACTCTATGCAGGAAGGAAGATTCAACCATGACCGACTATATATTCCTCTCAAGATGTCTCCCTTCCATCTAAACCAGATAAGAAAGGGTGAGGTGAAGGCATTACAGATCTTCACAGACAGGAAGAGAAAGTGGTGGGTGACCATCGCAGTCAGGGTCACTATTGTCAACTCTTCAAAACAGAAACTTCCTGTTGCAATCCTTGGAATCGACCTGGGTATCGAGAAGGCTGCATGCTCCACCCTTCTCACTCCTGAGAAGACGAGAGAAACTAGATATTTCGTCCAGAGAGAGAAGGTTAAAGTCATGAGGAATTGTGACAGACTGGTTGCGGATCTGCAGAGGGAAATGTACACCCGAAGAAACAATGGACTGCCATCAGATAGAGTTGCTGAGAGGCTCCGTCGAATGAGGTCCAAACGAGAGAACGTTGCTCGGGAGTATGACAGAGTTCTCGTACGTCAGCTTCTCGACTACATCAACAAACTGTCTGAAAAACACACACTCTACGTTGCTATTGGTCGCCTGAAGAATATACGAATGCGTGCGAAGCGAGGTAACTACCGGGGACGAAGATTCAGAGGACTGATACACTCTTGGGCCTTTGCTCGGATAACCGAGAGTCTGAAACACGGACTGGCTCAACAGGGTTGGAAGGTCGATGGGAAGAATCCTAAATTTGGAGCAGTCTCTGAATCGTGGACATCCATTATTTGCTGGAAGTGTGGAAGCAAGGGCAAGAGACCCAAGCAGAACTACTTCCACTGTCCCTCTTGCGGACTACAACTTAATGCAGACAGAAATGGTAGTATCAACATCGCAGCACGCATGCTCATGCTCACAAAGTCACTGCACTCTGTGAGAGGACTAGGTATGTGGACTAGAGCCTTGGACAAGGTTCGACGTGTGCGACTGAAAGCCCGAAAGAAGAAACCTTCTCAAGGGAAGTCCTTACTCTCCTCTAAGGATCAAACATCAAATCTTGGAGAGTCCGCGGCTGTTCACTTCGTCCAATCGGACCTTGTCAGTTTCAGCGATGAAGCTGATAAGAGTGATTATGACCCCGCCGTGGTAAGAACTGTGGAAACTCTCTCTGTCGCTGGGAGTGATGTACCGGCATCAGTACAGGAGAAGGAGGCCAGGTCTTCAGGAGGGATTCCATCCCGATGAATGTTGACAATGCTCTTGCTAATTTCAAAGTCTTCCGGATTTTGATAGGTGGTGACACTGGCAAGGGAGTGGTGGAACATAGAAATTTCTTGCAGTTGAGGTTCACTCACCAAAAATGCAAGATTTGGTCAGAAGAGTGACGGATGGACCAGACCAGCTACGAGAGGACCTTCTCAATCCTCTTCGCGACGCGAGTCATCATGAAGAACATGTAACCGATGTTAGCACGTTTGTTTGTGAGGACTGAGAGGATTGCATCGCTTCCTGCATCACAGATTATGACATAACCGACTTCGCCTTCGATTAGCATTCTAACAAGAGAACCTCGTTTAAGTTGTTTGAAGACTTTTCGAGTTGCTTCCTGTATCTGAGTGGACCTTCCAGCTATAACATCCTCATCTGGGACGTTACTTGTATCTGCTCCTTCAGGGTAGTGAGTGCAGATCGTAAGGCCCTGTGATTTCGAAATGATTGCGCTTGCTTCGACGTTCCCCTGGGACGCCCGGCTCAGGTCGAAAAGAAGCTCATTCAACATTTCGGTTTTTGAGGACAAAGTAAAGCATCTCCATGGCGTCTTTCCGTCAAAAAGGTTGACAAGTATTTAAACTCTCTTGGCGCCGGCTTCTTTGAGAGCTTTGACTATTAGTGCAAGTTCAGCTCCATTGTCGCGCTGCACGTTTTTCTCAAGATATGTTCCTTGAACAACAATTGATGCCCCGGCATCCACAGCGCTCACTACTGATTTTGCATCATTAAAACCGCCACCAGTGATCAGAGGAATATCAATGACCTTAGATACGGCGGCAATCATCGTTGGTGGTACACCTCCGCCCTCAGCTCCACTACCAGCTTCTAGATAGACTAGTTTCATTCCAAATAGCTCAGCGGCCATTGCGTACATTGCTGGAAGCTTGGGTTTATCCCGTGGAAATGGTTTTGCATCACCTACCCAAGCAGCTGTCTTTCCGGGTGAAATCATTAGGTACGCCATTGCTATTGTTTCAATCCCAGCCATCTTTATTTTTGGTGCCGCTAACGCTTGCGCTCCAATGATGTAGTATGGATTTGTGCTGTTCAGAAGGGTCATGAAGAACATTGCATCTGCTTGTTCTGAGACTCCACTGACATTCCCTGGGAACAATATGGTGGGGATATCCACAGCCGCGCCAATCTTTTCCACCGCATCATCGATGACTCCAAAGAGTGTACTACCTCCGATCATGAGTGCATCACTACCTGCCTTCTCAGCAAGAGTAGCAATTTCCACAACATTCTCGATCGTTGTGGACAATGGATCAGGGTCGAGGAGAGAGAAGTGACAAGCACCCTCAGACTCTAGCTTCTCAGTGATATACTTCCAAACCTTGCCGGTCATGATGTAGTCTCCAGATATAGAGAACCCCTCTTGACGTACTTTTTACGCTTTTGGTGAAAGCCTCGTCGTTGATTTTATTTGAAGGAAGGAAAGAAACGTCGAGTTTCTACCATATACAAGGAATATTGTGAAGAGCACAAGTCCGTTATTCTCAACCTTTATTACCAGTATCGATTGAAGCTCGTAAGGTGCGTTCTGCAGAACGAGGACCCTCATATGACCACACGCGACCATAATGCTGAATCTTCGGAAATTGAGGTTGTATCCGTGGATTCAGAATTGCGCATCGGTGTATTTCCTTGTATGTGTGGTAAAAATATCGGTGCAGTTGTAGACATTGATTCATTAGCGGAGTATGCTAAAACACTGCCAGGTGTTGTCTTTGTACAAGTTAATCGCTACACATGTGCAGACCCTGGCCAGAGAGAGATTGAGGAAACTATCAAGGAGCATGACCTCAATCGAGTTGTTGTTGCATCATGTAGCCCAACGATGCATGAGGATACATTCAGAAAGGCAGTGAAAGCCGCAGGGCTCAATCCATATCTCTGTATAATGGCCAATATTCGTGAGCACGTTTCGTGGGTGCACCGAGGTGATCCAGAAGCTGCAACAGAGAAGGCGAAAGAACTGGTTGCCATGTCCGTTGCAAAAGCCGCAACGCTCGAAGCCCAGAAAGAACAGGATGTTCCTGTGACACAGGCAGCCTTGGTTGTTGGAGCTGGAGTAGCTGGCATGCAGGCAGCCCTTGACCTTGCTGATGCAGGATTCAAGGTCAATCTTGTGGAGAGAGAATCAACTATAGGCGGCATTATGGCCATCTTAGACAAAGTTTTCCCACAAAATGACTGTTCCATTTGTATTCTTGGACCAAAGATGGTAGATGTCGGAAAACATCCCAACATCAATCTTATGACTATGGCCGAAGTCGAAACAATCTCGGGATATGTGGGTAACTTCGATGTTCGAGTGAAACAACGGGCACGGTTCGTGGACATGGACAAATGCACATCATGTGGAGACTGTGTAGAAGTTTGTCCCGTAGATGTTCCAAGTAGAACAGATCAGAACTTGACTTGGCAGAAGGCAATACAGATTTCATTCCCTCAAGCAGTCCCCTCATCGTATTTCATTGACCCTGATACTTGTCTTGGAATGGATTTGATTCGTTGTGGAAAGTGTATCGATAGATGTGAACAGGAAGCCATTGTATCTTCAGACCAAGATAGGTACATAGACTTTGAAGTTGGAGTCATCATATTGGCAACAGGTTTCAATCCTGCAAATCCAGAGAAGATTCCTCGTCTTGGTTGGGGAAGGTATCCCAACGTAATCACCTCACTTGAGTTTGAGAGATTGATCAATGCCGCTGGACCTACAGAAGGCAAGCTTGTGAGACCCTCGGATCTTACCAAACCAACATCAGTGGCAATTGCACAGTGCGTCGGGTCGCGTAATATTGACACGACACCTGCCTGTTCGAATTTCTGTTGTGCAGAATCAGTGAAGTGTGCCCTGCTAATAAAAGAACATTATCCTGATACAGAGGTAGTAATCTATTACCAAGACCTCAGAATGCATGGTAAGTATTTCGAAGATCAGTATCGCAAAGCGCGAGAAGAGGGTGTCAAGTTTGTTCGTGGTCGAGTTGGTGAGATTCAGCAGTATCCAAAGACCAAGAACTTGCGAGTGAGTGTTGAAGATACAACTCACAACAAATTGGATCTGTTAGACTATGACATGGTTATATTGTCCATGGGAGCAGAGGGCCAGTCTGGGAATTTTCCGCTGCCAATATCCTGTACGGCAGATTCATTCTATATCGAGTCACATCCGAAATTGAGACCTGTGGACACAAGCTCTGCAGGAGTGTTCATCTGTGGAGGAGCAGAGAGTCCCAAGGATATTCGAGACTCTGTCATTCAAGCCAGTGCTGCGGCTGGTCGTGCTGCGATAATCCTTCAGAAAGGCCGATATCCAATAGAAGCCCTCAGTGCTCGAATTATGCAAGATAAATGCAATAGATGTGGCACTTGTGTGAAGCGATGTCCATATGGAGCAATTTCAGAAGACGGTACCGGTAAGTTCACTGTGATGGGAGCTCTTTGTCAGGCGTGTGGGACATGCGCTGGTGATTGTCCAAATGACGCAATTTACATGCCTAACTTTACGAATGAACAGATTGAGGCTCAGATAGAAATTGCTCTAGCTGAGAAGCCCGAGGAAAAGATTCTAGCATTTGCATGTGCTTTCTGTTCATATCGAGGATCTGACCTCGCAGGTGTTTCAAGGATGCAATATCCAACAAACTCTAGAGTGATTCGGTCAATGTGTTCAGGACGTTACTCTACTAGATTTGCCCAGAAAGCTTTTGAACTTGGTGCGGGAGCAATACTCTACTCTGGTTGTCATCTTCCAGCAGATTGTCATTTCCAGACGGGTAATCACTGGATGGCTAAGCGCGAGCCGAGAATTAGAGGTTGGATGAAGAGGAACAACATAGAGGATGAACGATTTCGAGTGGAGTGGATCTCGGCTGGAGAAGGCAAGAAATGGCAAACTATCATGAGCGAGATGGCTGAAGTCGCAGAGAGGCACAAGAAAAGTAAGCTCAAGCCTAGAAAATCAAGTGTGAAGCCCAAGAAAAAAACAGCAACAAAAGCCAAACCAAAATCAAAGGCAGCAGCTAAGCTAAAGAAGAAGACAAAATCGAAAAGTAGTGGTGCCAAGAAGATTGCTACGAAAAAGAAGAAAGGAGGGAAATGAGTAGATTGGCAGATAATAGTTTCAACCAAGAATTTGAAGAACTCCGAAAAGCTGCTCGACCTTGTTTTCAGTGTGGTATATGTGCGTCTTCTTGTCCGGTTTTCAGAGTTACACCACAAATGAACCCACGAATATCTGTCGACTCCATCATTACTGATGGGGAGATCCCTAGTGAAGGGACTGAATGGCTATGTGCTTACTGCTTGATGTGTGAAGAACGCTGTCCAATGGGAGTTTCGCTTGCAGATATTCTCATGGGAATTAAGAACATCTCTTCGAAAGAAGGTAAAGCACCCGCAGATTTTATCGAGGCTGCTGAGGCACTACTTGCACGGGGATGTCTATCACCACAATCAAATAGGTCAGACAAAAAACGTAGTGAATTGGGTCTTCCTGATTTACCCCAACCAGATCCCGAGCAAGTCAAAGTGATTTTCAAAGCTACGGGTGCCTATGATGTCCTCGAAACTAACAGAGCATCTGTAAAGGAGGAAGCAGAATGAAGTACGCTTTCTTCCCAGGTTGTACAATGGCAAATCGGTTGCAGTTTGCTGAGAAATCAGTCCGCATGGTAGTTCCTGAATTCGGGATTGAACTGGTGGATCTTGCATTCACGTGTTGTCCAGAACCTAATGCAATTAGGTCGTTCTCTGAAGATACATGGGTAACATTCGCAGCAAGGAATATTGCTCTTGCAGAAGCAAAGAGTCTAGATATCTTGACTGCATGTGCTGGCTGTCACGAATCCCTCACAGTTGCTAAATATGAACTTGATACAAACCCTGAACAGAAGGAGAAAGCGAACGAGGTTCTAAAAGAAATGGGCCTTGAATACAAGGGAACATCTTCAATCATTCATGTTCATCAACTTCTCTTCGATGAGATTGGAGTGGAAACGATTTCATCAAAGGTAGTTAGACCAGTCCCCATCAAAGTCGTCACACACTCAGGATGTCATCTCTTGAGACCACAGAAGATTATGCAAGTGGATAACGCTGAGGCTCCGATCAAGCTTGATATGCTATGTGAAGCGATAGGAATGGAATCGTTGGAGTACATGGACAAAGTCATGTGTTGCGGAGCGGGTGTCAGAAAAACCGATTCTGAAACATCTTATGCTGTCTTAAGAGAAAAGATGACGAGTATTACAATGGTTGAACCAGATGCAATGATTGTCTTCTGTCCAACTTGTTTCATCACATTCGAATCTGGACAGAAAATAGCGAATAGACTCTTTGGTACGGAATTCAAATTGCCAGTCTTCTACTACACAGAGCTTCTCGCCATCGCAATGGGTCTGCCCGATACAGATATGCTACTTGCCGATCACAGAGTGAAGATTGAGTTGCCCAAGTTCGTTGACACGAAAGAAGACAGTGAATCCATACCGACGGGACTCTAGCCAAAACACTTTATTACAACCAATTGACCGCGCGAGTCGTTTGCAGTGGGGACATTCAACCATGGAAAAAACAACGGTCGCAATTCTCGCAGGTGGTTCTGCCAAGAGGTTTGGATCAGAGAAAGCACTCGCTGAGTTTCAAGGGAGACCGCTCATCGCACACATGGTTGATGTTGCACAGAAACTATCGTCTGAAATCATGATTGTGGTCTCTGATGAAACTCAGGAAGAAAACCTCCGAGGGATTGTGTCTGACGTTCGTATCGTTGTTGACCCACCAAGTGAGATAAAAAGCGCCCTTGCGGGAGCACTCACTGCGTTTGAATACACACTCACATCACATGTTCTTCTTCTACCTATAGATACTCCTCTGGCAAATACTGAACTCCTGAAAATGCTAATCAGGATGAGTCCAGGGCATGGTGCGGTTGTGCCTGCATGGCCATCAGGATATATTGAACCACTTCATTCGGTCTACTTAGCTGAACATGCCTACTTTCATGGACTCAAGGTGATGGCGGAGGGCCTTCATAGAATGAGAGCCCTCTTAGACCGATTACACAGTGTTCTCTTTGTTTCAACTGAAACCCTGAAACAGTTTGATTCGGATCTTAACACTTTTACGAACATCAACACTCCAAAAGAACTCAGAGCAGCTGAGAGAAAAAGTCCGAGAAAATGAGTTTCATTCTAGGTTCTCAAATCTGATTCTGCAAGTCCCCTCACGTCCCACCATACAGGGACCATAAGGATCCTCAATTGTGCATCTTTTTCCGAAGAGAGCGCAATCAACCGGACCAATCATACCTAGGATCACTTCATGACATCTGCATCCAGGAAGGATATCCACAGATTCAATCTCGGGAAACTCGAATCGTAACCGTGCGTTATGTTCACCAAACTCTTCACGAATAGAGTATCCAGATTTCTCAATGATGCCTAAGCCTCTCCAAGGTGCATCATCAACTCGAAATGCTTGTTCAATAACCCTTTGCGCCGCAAGATTGCCTTCAGGTTTGACTACCCGAGTGTATTCATTCTCGGAATCTGCTCGTCCCTCTTCAATCTGTACAAGAATCATTCGTACAGACTCAAGAACATCAAGTGGTTCAAAACCTGCAACTACACAGGGAACACCTGTCTTTTCTGCAAACGGTTGAAAGGCATTACTCCCAATTATTGTTGACACATGACCTGGGGTTATGAAACCGTCCACACCAAACCCTTCCAAATTCACAAGGAGGTCCATGGCAGGAGGGATTACCTTGAGTGAGGTGAATACGGAATAATTAGAAGGCGGCCCTCGAATGAGTTCGAGGGCTATTGTTGGTGCAGTTGTTTCAAATCCAATTCCAATAAACACAACCTCCTTGTCAGGATTCTCTCGAGCTATCTCTACTGCTTCACTTACACCATAGACAATACGCACATCAGCCCCGGATGTACGTTCTTTCGCGAGCGATGAGTCCGTTGATGGAACACGAACCATATCACCAAATGTTGTGATGATGTGCCCTTGTCGGGCAAGTTCAATAGCCATATCAACATCCTGGGCTGCACAGACACAGACAGGACAACCGGGGCCTGCAACAAGCTTAATGGATTTGGGTAATAGTGAGCGTACACCATGCTGAACAATGGTGTCCTCGTGAGTTCCACAGACATGGACTATTCGGGTTTCACGTCCCTGGTTCAAAGATTCGATCTTTTTGACTACAGCGTGTGCATATCGGGCATCACGAAAACCTGCCTGCTCAGTCATCTAATCTCAATCCACACCTAATTCAACCTAATATCGCATAAAAATTCAGATGTGTGTGTGAATGGTTCACTTCTCAGGTAAAAGCCGATCAAGGATAGCAAGTGCTTCTCCTACAGTGATAGAGAGTTTATTCGCTAATTCCTTAGCATCGATTTTTGGGTTATTTGGTAGGATGTATTCTTTTACATATCCAACATTGCCTGCATGGAGCGGGTTGTTTCTTGCGGTTTCAAGAAGTAGTGACCAAAGAGGTTCGCTTTTGAAGTCTGCTCTAGTGATGTTGATATTTCTACCCGATTTGCTATATTTCTCCTTTCGTAATGGCTTAGAATCGGATTCTTCTCTTCTGTTTTTATCGAGTCTCTCTTGTTTTGTCAAGGTAGCGTCCCAACCTCAATTCCCGGCGAACCCAACGAAAAAGTTGGCTCTTCATTGAACCTCTGTTGTCGCGATATAAGCCTTCGGGAATATTTACCATGTTTCATTGCAACTGTAGCTGTATGACAGTGTGGCCAAACCGGAAGGCGCCATTCCCATGTCGTAAAGTTTAACAAGGTATTCCATGAAACCTGACAGGATGAACATGACCTCCGGGTCAATAAATGGGGAATGAATCATTGCCTCATGGCATACGAAGAATAGTTCTTGATGTATTGAAACCTCACAGTCCTCGTCTAACCGACCTCGCCCTTATGCTAACAAGAGATGAGCGCGTGAACGGACTGAACATCTCACTAAAAGAGGTAGACCAGAACACAGAAAGTATCACAATATATATTGAGGGTGACGATCTCAGCTATGACTCAATCAAAGAGATACTTGAGCAGGCTGGTGCGGTGATTCACTCAATCGACCAAGTCGTTGCAGGAAGAAGGTTTGTTGAAGAAGTAAAAATTCAACCAGAGAATTCTTAGTCAATTAATTTTCGTCCAGAGAGCTGATCTGTCAGTTTCTTGCTCTCTTCCTCAATTTTACGTCTAACAAGAGTGTGGATTGTCTGTTCAAAGGCACTTGGGACTATTTTCACAATATTACAGAGCCGGTCTGCAATGGTTTCGGCGAGAGTTTCGTAAGAAGGGGTGTTCCCTGTTACGATGCCACGAACAACAACTTCTCCAACGCTTCCTCCAACTACTGAATCAACAACACTAGCGATTGTACCCTTGGGATCCATGAAGAACGGAAGGTGAGATTTGTCATGCAATGTTGTGAACCCGAGCTTCTCGACTATGCTCTCAGTATACCATTCAAGGCTAGACTCTTTCATCCGAAGCCTTGTAGCAAACTCGGTCTTTGTTAAGGGATTGGGATGACTCCATGGGTGTCTTGTCACCAAATAGAGGGCTGCACCAAAGAATGGATCAACATCACGTGGAACTCCCTCTCGTGAGATGAACCTTCGAATGAGATCCAGTGCAAGATTCTCATAACGTTCGTCAATCTTATTCTCCTTGAAGAATTCATGGGCATCACGAACGACTTTAACGATTTCTTGGGGATTTACAGCCAAGTGTTCATCGTCAAAGCGTATTACCATTGTCTCCGCTCCAAAAACTATCGTGCGCTATGCGAGCATCTTGAGTGCAATGCTTGGCTTGAGCTATTTTACTCTTTTGCAATAGAAATCAAGGTCTGTGAAATTCGCGCCGTTTGTACTAAAAAGCGAAGAGGGTCTATCGAGCTCTATAGATTTTCTCCAATGTCCATCTCAGAGTTCTCTGAATCTCTTCCAACCTAGCTTCGTCGCCAAAATTCTTCACAACCACTTCATCAAGGATTTTATCGTCTGATTTTACCTCAAAATCAAAAGTATTATCCCAACTTATCTCACCGCTCTCAACCCTATGACGGTCTTCCTGTTGAAATTTTCCCAGTATCTCTTGAATGAAAAACCTTGCAAAAGCTCCACGTGTAATATTGTAAATGGCATGATCCGCTGGTATGATCCTCAGATTTTGTTCTATCACTTCAACGGTAGCCATTTCCAAGTCTCCTGACTTGTTCATTATCACAATACTCCTTGGTTCGCCTGAGGTTGCAAGGGTTTCCGTTGGTGTCAACACCGGAGCTCGTTCAGTATCTTCTATTGCAACGTCAGCTGTTGTGAAACTGCCTTTTCCAATAGTTGCATCTAAAGCTTGAATGAACTCCTCAAGTTGTTCAATTCTTTCTCTTAACCTATCAAGCTCTTCTCCGAGCTGAGTTCGCAATTCAAGCAATGCACGGATTTCGGGATTTTCCACTTCATACACCAACATGTCATGCGGATATCTCTGAGAAACATCCACGGTTATATCACTCGTTGTATTATTATAACACTTCTAATCAGATAAAGACTACAATCAAGTCATCATTCATCGAGTGGTGCAACAGAGATAGCAAAATCAGGACACTCCAGCTCACACAACGCACATACTTTGCAGGCTTCAAGATCAGCTACAATAGGCAGAAAGAATCCTCTATTATCAACAACGTCGGACTTTTTTAGAACACCATGGGGACAGATGGAGATGCATATGTTGCAACCTTTGCACATCCTTGGGTCTACGAAGATTGCTTTCGCTTTCTTTGCCATCGCAAGATTCTCCGATTCCTCCCGCAAGTAATCGCGATATAATGGTTCTCATCCGTCCCACAAGAGCGAGCATTAAATACGTCTGGTCTGATGAGATTGGAGTAGGTGTCTGATTATTGAAGCCTTTTCTTGTCTTTCGATGCCCCAAGTGTAAAAATTTCACTAATGCACCAGCTGGTCAAAAACGTAGGAGATGTAGTTACTGCGGCACTATCATTGACATCACCAAGGCTGAGTGTGCAATCTTTGATGCCCCTAAGTTGGGCACAGCTGCGGTGAAGGAGTTCAATGCCACCAGAGGTGGTGATGAATTCCAGAAATCAGTAGAGCGTTCCCGAGAGAGAGTGCTCGCACACATGCCAAAAGATCCTGTGAAAGCATCAGACATCTCTGATGGAGAATTGGTACAATTTCCACCTGGAAAAAGGAAACGTCTAATGACTCTCCTTGAAAAGGAGGCTAAGAAATCACCCTGTTCTCTTGATAGAATTGAGGAGCTATGTGTGGAGTATGAGCTTGAATGGAAATGGGTCGAAGGTCAACTCGAAAAACTTTCCAATAATGGCACTCTCATATTCCCAAGACCATGGTCTGTATTATTGGTGGCTACCGAGGAGAAGGATAATCTTCCTAACGCAAAAAGCAAAGATGTTACAGTTGAAATTCTCGCACTTCTTTCAGAATCAAAACGACCACTCAAAGTAAGTGAGCTCATCAGAATATTTGAAGAGAAGGGAATCTCAGAAACATCTGTGGAATCATCCCTAGAAAAACTCATGCGGCGGGGAGAGATTTTTGAGCCGCGAAGCGGTCAAGTTCAACTAGTGTAGACTTTTCGATTACTTGAATAGGACTCAGGAGTCTTAGGAGGTGGTACAAATGCCTATGGTAGAACTTGTAGCAAAGAAGACACTGGAGCTCAATCCAGACATAGGTCTCGGTGTGGTTGACCTGATTGTTCTGCTTTGGATGTATTCGAATCCTTATGACAGCAATAGAAGACAACTGAGTTCGATGCGTAATATCCTCAAGATGTCTGAAACTCTACAAGTGCCAGGGGGCGGTTTGGACATAACAGAGGAGGAACTCACACAGATTGCTTTAGGTAGTCTTCAGAAACTGAGAGAGAAGGGTCTCGTATACATCCAATCTGCAGGAGTTCACTATGTGAAGGGAACTCTCACTGATGCAGGTGTTGATCTAATCAAGAAGTCTGTGAAAACACCATCATTGAGAAGAGTAACTGCAGAATTCGGGAATAATCCTTGAACTTCATCCCTGTGATTCGGACAATTGAATAGATTTAAATGGAAATGGTTGAGCCAGCAGTCGTTGCAGCTCAACTGAGACAGTTGTTTCAAAACCGATGGAAGCAGTGCAGACAACTAGTTCTGCTCGCGAGAACAGTCTGTAAACGTGTGCCGGTAGGTTCTGGAGTGATTGTGAGAGCGCAATGATGACTTTACAGCTTTCAAAGAAAGTAAGCTGGAACAAGTCCCCCACAGCGGAAGTGAGGTATCATGCCGACATATGGATATTCAATCATAGGCATTGACCCGGATAGGACAGCCATAGCAAGTGGAAGGAACATGCGGGTTTCCCCGAAACAGTGTAGAGAGGTCTGTAATGAGATCAAAGGGATGATGCTGGATAAGGCAATAGACCTGCTCGAGCTAGTAATCGAGGAGAAAGCTTGGATCCCTTATAGACGTCATAAGAAGAAACGAGGACATCATTCAGGGATGAAGAAATGGCCAGCAGGTGGTCATCCTGTGAAAGCGTCAGGGCATATCATAGACATTTTGCGTAACGCAGAAGCGAATGCAGACACCAAGGGTCTGGATATTGATCGATTGAGGATTGCTCATGCAGCAACTCAAAGGGGTAGAACCTACAAGAAATACATCGAGAGAGCTTTCGGTAAAAGTTCGCCCTACTTCGAACAAACATCACATGTTGAAATTGTTTTGGAAGAGGTGAATTAATGTCAGCTGTCAAATATTTTATTAAACAAAATTCTCGTAAACTGGCAATTGATGAGTTCTTAGCACGTGAGCTCAACGCTGCA
Source organism: Candidatus Thorarchaeota archaeon (assembly GCA_004376265.1). Taxonomy (GTDB): domain Archaea; phylum Asgardarchaeota; class Thorarchaeia; order Thorarchaeales; family Thorarchaeaceae; genus SMTZ1-45. Next base: position 20,513 of record SOKL01000224.1, on the reverse strand, counting down.
GGTTACGGTGGGGTAGAAATCAGAAAGATGCCTATGAAGACAGAGGTCGTTATTCATGCCTCTCGACCAGGAGTCGTAATTGGTCGCCGTGGTGCAAAGATCAGAGAGCTTACCTATATTCTTGAAAACGAATTTGGAATCGAACGTGTTCAGATTGAGGTCAGTGAGATTGAGAATCCCTGGTTAAATGCAGCTGTAATGGCTTCACGGTTAGCAAGACAACTCGAGAGAGGTGTTCGCTTCCGAAGAATGGCTTATTGGATTCTCAGACGAGTGATGAGAGCAGGAGCCATTGGCTGTGAGATTATTGTAAAGGGCAAACTTTCGAGCAGAAGAGCCCGATATCAGAAATTCAAGCAAGGTACAATCGCAAAGACTGGTGAACCAGCAGATCTCTATGTAGATCATGCAAATGACATGGCAATCCTCAAACCCGGTGTGATAGGTATAACAGTGCGAATCATGGGACCTACTGCCAAGCTTCCCGGGGTTATTAACATCAAACCACCAAAGCCAAGGAAGAAAGAAGAAATCGAACTGGTCAAGAAGCCAGAAGAAGATGTGCCTGAAGAGGTTGAAGGTGTTGAAGAAACCTTTGAGGGAATCACTGACATTGACGAGCTTAGAGAACTTGAAGAACTAGATGGTCTTGAACTCGTAGAGGAACCTCCAGAAGTAGTGAAAGAGGAGAAACCCGAAACCAAAGAAGAACCTCCGGAAGAAGAAGCAACCAAGGCGGAGGAAGAAACCAGTGAACCTGCTGAGGAAACAATCCTTGAAGACCTCAAGGAACTGGATGATTTGGAAGAAGGAGGGGTTGAGTGATGCCTGGAATGAATGCAAAAGAAATCCGAAAACTTACCCCTGCAGAACGTCAGAAGAAATTGGAAGAGCTGTACAATGAAATGTCCAGCATCAGAATCGAATCAGCAACAGGCGGTGGCACTCAAAATCCGTATAAGATTCGTAACGTAAGGAAGGCGGTTGCTCGAATTCTGACAATCAATCGTGAAGAGGAGTTGGAGGCATCTGAATGAAAATCGCTCCTCAGAATATTGTAACACATGAGCTTGTGGGGTTGTCAACTCACATAGTTGACTCAAAGGATCCCAATCATGTTTGTATGAAAGGTACTATCCTTGGAGAATCCAAGGAGATGATCCAGATTGACACAGAGAAAGGGACTGTAGCAGTTACCAAGAAAATCTGTGTCTTCGATATTACACTCCCCGATGGCACAGTGGTGCGCGTTGATGGCGGGTTGCTCAGGGGGAGACCTGAGGATAGAATGAAGAAGCGCCTCAACAGGAGCTGGTGATTATGGCTGAAACCAAGAGTAAAGTCCGAAACATTGGTATCCCAACTGTGGAGCCCCCAGAGAAGACATGTGATGATTCACAATGTCCATTTCATGGCAATCTTTCTGTAAGAACCAAAATCAGGGAGGGAATCGTCACTAGTACTCGGATGCACAAAACGATCGTGTTTCAGACTGACTATCTTAGTCTAATCAAAAAATACGCTCGATACGAACGTCGAAGATCAAAGAAACTTGCACACTTGCCTCCATGCATTGAAGTGAGCGTTGGAGACACCGTGAAAGTAGTTGAGTGTAGACCATTGAGTAAGAATGTATCAGCAGTGGTCGTGGCGGTCATACCTGCTGAAGTGAGGACAGAGGAGGAGTAGTCTGTGTCAAGGAAAGTTGGAAGAGGAATCAGAAAATTCATCCCACGAATAGCCCGAGGACTCCCGATTGGTGCTAAAATCTTGTGTGCGGATAACTCAGGAGCAAAAGAACTCAGAGTGATAACCGTCTTTGGTTACAAGGGCAAATTGAGAAAACTGGGAAAGGCAGGCGTTGGCGATAGGGTCAATGTGTCAGTGACCAAAGGAAAACAAGAACTTCGTAAACAGGTGCTTCAGGCAATCATAGTACGACAGAGAAAGCCGTTCAGAAGACCTGATGGTACCTGGATGCAGTTCGAAGATAATGCAGCAGTTCTGATTAAACCTGGGGGTGAACCTCAAGGTTCTGAACTGAGAGGACCCATGGCAAGAGAAGTCACTCTGAAATGGCCAAGAGTTTCTGCTATTGCCTCAAAGATAGTGTGAGGGTGAAAAATGGTAAAGAAACCAAGTACAAAGTCACCTAGGAAGCAGCGAAGGCGAATCCGAAATGCAGCTAATCATGAGCGAAAGAGCCTGCTCAAGTGTCGACTTGATGAATTCCTCCAAGAGGAATACGGCCTTCGTTCACTTGTTGTCAAAAAAGGCGATCTTGTGAAAGTCATGAGAGGTCAATTTCGGGACACAGAGGGAAAGGTCACCGTTGTTAACTACAAGAAGATTTGTGTGTTTCTGGAAAACGCTACAATTACCAAAGCAGATGGTAAGGAAGCAGCGGTTCCAGTTCATCCCTCAAACATCATGCTAGTAAAATTAGAACTAGATGATGAAAGAAAGAGTCTCATACAAAGCAAAGTAATGAAGTTCGCGGAGAGTGACGAATAATGGCAAGAAGAGGTCAAAAAAGACATCTAAAACGTCTACCAGCACCCAGACACTGGCCAATCAAGAGAAAAGAAGCGAAGTTCACCACTCGAGTGATTCCTGGGCCGCATCCTAAAGAGCACAGCCTCACACTTGCTTTAGTTCTGCGAGAGATTCTTGGTTTCGCAGAGAATATGCGCGAAGTGAAAGCGATTCTCTCCACTGGTCAGATTAAAGTTGACGGCGAGATTAGAAAAAATCCTCGATTTCCAGTGGGACTCATGGATGTAATTGAGATTACTACATCTGGTGACCGTTTCAGACTCCTCCCAAAACAGAATGGCGGACTACGATTTGTCAATATTGATAAAGCAGAAACCGGTTACAAACTTTGCAGAATTGAAAACAAGACTATGGTCAAGGGTGGAAAGATACAGCTTGGTCTACACGATGGTCGAACTCTACTGCTTGCAGAGAGCGAGAAAGCTTCTGAATATAACACGCTTGATACTCTGAAGATTGGAATACCCCAACAGAAGCTTATGAAGTCTATCAATCTCGACAAAGGAGCTTACGCGATTGTCACACGAGGAAAGAACATTGGGATAGAAGGTAAGATCATTGAGATTGCTAAACGAATTGGTACTCATGCCAGTACTGTGACAATCCAAGACCCTGACGGAAACAAATTCCAGACTGCGCTTGAGTATGTCTTTGTAGTTGGTAAAAGCAAACCAGAAGTCAGTCTTGAAGCAACAGGAGGTAGTTCCGAGTGAGCATCGAGAATGAACAGCTCAATGAACAGGTCTTCCTAGAAGACTGGAAAGCGTATCCAATGAGAGAGCCCTATATCGCTAAAGTTGTCGTTGACATGTGTACTGGTGGTGGAGAAGCTCTAACCAGAGCTACTACAATTCTTGAAGCACTCAGTGGGCAGACTCCAACTCAATCAAGAGCTCGCCAGACAGTCCGAGATTTTGGAATTCGTAAAAGAGAGGCCATTGCAGTTCGAGTGACTCTTAGGCACAAGAAAGCAGAGGCGTTTCTCGTTAAAGCTCTGAAGGCAAAGGAAGATATCTTGTTGATTAAGAATTGGGACCTTGATGGTAATTTTGCATTTGGAATTGCAGAGCACATTGACATCCCGGATGTAAAGTACGATCCCCAACTCGGAATCCAGGGTATGAACATTACAGTGTGTTTAGAGCGTCCAGGCTTCAGAGTAAAGCGGAGACGGAGAAGAAAGACGAAAGTACCATACAGGCATCGCCTGACTGCGGATGAGAGCATGGTCTTCGTCAAGAAAAAGTTCGGTATTGAGATACTCGAAAAGGAGCGCGAACGGACATACCTGTTCTGAGGTGAGCTAAGATGAGTGGAAAGAAAGACCGTCCTAAACAACGAAAGAAAATGGGTAAGGGTAGCAGAACATGCGTCCGTTGCGGAACACATCAAGCAATCATCAGATCATACGGCTTGAACATGTGTCGACGCTGTTTCAGAGAAACAGCGGTAAAGCTCGGGTTCCGGAAATATAGGTAAGGAGGCTAAGGAGAAAGTGACATTACTAGACCCATTGGCTGACGCAATGTCAAACATCTACAATAGTGAGATAGTGGGCAAGCCCGAAGTGGTTATAGCTCCAGCCTCACGCTTGATAGAGAAAGTACTGCAAGTCATGCAGTCGAAAGGGTACATCGGAGAGTTCGAACGAATAGATGATGGTAAAGCAGATCGCTTCCGCATTCAACTCATGGGTCGGACGAACAAATGTGGTGTTATCAAACCCAGATTCCCAGTCCGACGTGATGGTTTTGAGAAATTTGAGAAACGCTTCCTACCGGCCTACAACTATGGAATATTGATAGTCACAACACCTGAAGGTGTAATGACTCATGAAGACGCCAAGACTCGCGGGATTGGTGGGAGACTACTAGCATATGTTTACTAAGGAGATCTGACAAATGACTGAAGAAGCAATCTATCAACAACAGATCACGATTCCGAGTGAATGTCAGGTTTCCCTAGAAGAGAAGACTGTTACTGTCAATGGTCCAAAGGGTTCATTGAAGCGGTCATTCCCAGAACCTCAGACCCAAATCAAGATTGAAGGGGATGCGTTTATTGCATCTACTCACATAAATCGGAAAAGATCCAGAGCCCTAGTTGGAACAGTCGTTGCTCACATTCGAAATATGTTAATCGGAGTGCAGCACGGTTATGAATATGAAATGAAAATTGTGTACAGCCACTTCCCAATCACCGTGGAGATAAAAGACGAAACCGTGATCATCAAGAACTTCATCGGAGAGCGGGGTTCACGAACAGCCCGTTTGATTGGCGATGTGCAAGTCAGGACCACTGAAGATGAAGTCTTCATTAGCGGAATCGACATTGAACATGTATCACAGAGTGCAGCCAATATTCAGCAGGCTTGCAAAATCCGTGATAAAGACCGACGGGTCTTCCTTGATGGGATCTATGTAATCAGGAAGAGGAAAGGCGAGGAAACGAAGTCAATAGTATAGGAGAGGTAATGACATGTCGAAAAAGCCCGAACTAATAGACTTGCCCGGTGTGGGAACTAAACAAGAGGAGAAGCTCAGAGCTGTAGGTATCAAGACAGTATTGAATTTGTCCCGCGCTAAGGCAGACAAGCTCGCTGAAAAGGTCGAGGGTCTCAGTGAGAGTGGTGCTGCAAAGCTAATAGAAGCTGCGCAAGGATTGCTTACTGATCCTACCCCCGCAAAGAAGATTGAGAAGAAGAAACCAACTAAGAAAGCTGAAGCAAAACCTGAGAAGAAGAAGAAAGCCGCTCCAAAGAAAGAGAAGCCGAAGAAGAAGGTTGCACCTAAGAAGAAGAAAAAGCCCAAGGTAGAAGTTCCTCTCAGAGTTCAAAATACTGACCAGCGTGTTCTGAGGATTGCAAGACGAAAGAAGAAGCACATGCCTAAATTCCGTCATGAGCAGACACATAGATGGATTCGGGTGAGTGACAATTGGCGAAAGCCACGTGGAATAGATAGTGCGACTCGTGAGAAAAGAAAGGGACGGATTGCAATGGTGTCCTCCGGATATCGGACACCGAAGGCTGTTAGAAACCTACACCCATCGCTCTATGTAGAAATTAGGGTTCACAATCCTTCAGAAGTGGAAAATCTCGACCCTGATGTACATGCGGTTAGAATTGGAGCAACAGTAGGTGCAAGAAAAAGACTTGAAATCCTTGCAGCTGCCGATGCCAAACTTCTCCGAGTTCTCAACCCTGGAATTAGTGATGAGATTGGTGAAGAGGACCTCTTCACAGATCTTGACCTGGAGGAGGACTAGTAATGAAACTCACCACTCAAAAAAGACTGGCTGCACATGTAATGAGAATCGGTAAATCAAGGGTCTGGATGGATCCGGATTTCGAAGACGAGATTAGCTTAGCAATAACTAGGAATGATATTCGACGTCTCGTAGATGAAGGTGCAATTCATAAGAAACCTATCCGTGGTGTTAGTAGAGGACGAGCTCGTCATAAACTACGCCAGAAACGTAAAGGTCAGAGGTCAGGACCTGGTAGAAAGAAAGGCAAGGCGACATCCAAGCTGAGTAGCAAAGATCGTTGGATGAGGAAGATTCGACCCATGCGTAAGGAACTACGGAAGCTCCGAGACGAAGGGAAGATAACAAGCAGAATATACAGAGAGTTGTATCTGAAAGCGAAAGGTAACGCTTTCCGTAACACAGCTCACCTTAGAACGTATATCTCAGAGCGGAGGCTGTCCAAATAATGGCACATGGACCAACATACAGGGTAAAGTTTCGACGCAGGAGAGAAGGCAAAACAAACTATTATCGCCGAAGACGTTTGCTTCAATCAAGACGTCCAAGACTTGTCGTGAGAAAGACGAACACTATTACTATAGTGCAGATCATTAATGCAAGTGTAGTTGGTGATTCAACGGTAGCTTCTGCGATATCCACAGAACTCACAAAACATGGATGGGTTGCTGGGACTGGTAACATTCCTTCTGCATACTTGACAGGACTCCTCGCAGGCCTGCGAGCAAAAAGTAGGGGTGTGAAAGACGCAGTGCTAGATGTGGGCCTAAACCCACCAGTTAAGGGTTCAAGGGTCTATGCAGCCTTGAAAGGGGCTGTTGATGCCGGACTTGAAATACCGTACAAACCAGACGTTGTCCCTGATGATTCCAGAATTTCAGGAGAGCACATAGTAGCAGCTTATGACCATTTTGGGACAGAATCAAACATGTTTAGTAAGATAAGTAAGAAGAAGACAAACATCTCGACTATTCCAAAGAAATTCAAGACTGTCAAAAAAGCTCTCGAAGATATTCCAGCAACTGAATTGAAGAAGAAAAAGAAACGTAAGGTTCCTGCAAAAGCAGCCAAGAAGCCCAAAGCTAAGAAACCAAAGAAGGAGAAACCTTCTGTCAAACCTCCACGGGCAATTCCTCGGAAACCGAAACCGAAGAAGCTTATCGCTAGAGGTAAGGGCAAGAAAGGCAAGAAGAGAGAGTAAAAGGGGCGATATGTGATGAGTAAACAAAGAGGAAGAAGAAGGAGACAACCCCGCACTGATATCAATCCGCTTGATAATTGGGTTCCAAAAACAAAGCTTGGCAGACTTGTGAAAGAGGGACATATCAACTCGATTGATGAAATCCTGCAGAACAACCTAAGAATCAGAGAGTCAGAAATTGTTGACGCTCTGTTTCCTGATCTTCGACAAGAAGTTGTAGATGTTACACTCGTACAGCGACAGTCTGACAGCGGCCAACAAAAGAGCTTCAGGATTACAGTTGTTGTAGGCAATGGAGAAGGCGTTCTTGGAATCGGAGTTGGTAAGGCACCCGAATTTGTTCCCTCCATACGTGCGGCAGAAGCCCGAGCAAAGCTCAACATCATGGTGTTCCGCAGAGGTTGTGGGTCTTGGGAATGCCGATGTCATGACCCCCACAGTATTCCATTCCAGGTGAAAGGTTCATCAGGTTCAGTCAATGTGATGTTGAGACCTGCACCAAAAGGGACTGGTCTTGTTACAGCAGACGTTGGGAAGATTGTGTTGAGAATCGCCGGTATAAACGATGTGTGGTCAATCACAAAGGGACGGTCAAGAACTTCATCCAACTTTGCGAAGGCATTTGTTGATGCATTGGCACAGACCTACAAGATGCTACCACCACAAGAGTGGAGCACATCCGGAGTGGTTGAAACATGAGTTAAAACTAGATGATTGTACTCGCAATTCGAGTGAGAGGCCAGGTCAGAGTCAGACCTCAGATTGAACACACTCTAGACAAGCTTTTACTGGGGCGGCTTCATCAGGCCAGGTTATTCAAAGTAACTCCAAGCCTACAGGGCATGATCACAAAGGCAAAAGATTACATCACTTGGGGAGAACCAACCGAAGATGTGATATTGAAGCTTCTCACGAAGCGAGGGCGCTTGCCAGGAAACAATAGACTGACAGATGCTTATGTGAAAAAGAACTCAAAACTCAGTAGTATCAAGTCTTTAGCCAAAGCAATTACTGGTGGAAAAGCAACTACGTCTGATGTTGAGGGATTAAAACCAGTCTTTAGACTAACTCCTCCCAGTAGGGGGCACAAAGGGAAAAAGAGCCTACCCGTGGGAATGGGAGGAATCACAGGATACCGTGGGGAAGGAATCAATGAATTAACCCTGCGAATGCTTTGAGGTGAATACGAATGTCGTGGGACGATAATGACGAAACTCGGAGAAAACTCCGGCGCTGGTTTGGTGATTTCATACCAGAGGATATGTTTCGTACGATAGAAGAGATGATGCAGAGGATGATGAGCGAGATGAACGAAGGAAAACTATTCGATAGTGAAACCTTTGAAGAGATGCTCAGAAATCCTGAAGGGACAAGCCCGTTCGTCTTCGGTTTCTCAATGAATGTAGGTCCCGATGGAAAACCCATTATCCAACGGTTTGGTAACCCTCCAGTAGATGAAGGAGCAGAACCATCTTCAACCTTAGAACCTCTTGTTGACGTTGTCGAAGAAGAGGATGAGATCATTGTAGTCGCAGAAGTTCCAGGTGTAGAGAAGGATGAGATAAAGGTCCGGATCAAGGGAACATCCCTCACAATTCATGCGAATAATACTGAACGACCTTATCACAAGGTCGTAGAGCTTCCTGCCAAAGTGCAAAAACAGGATGCGAAATCAGCCATACGCAACGGCGTGCTGGAGGTACGTCTCAAGAAAGCATAGGATGGAGAGAATCGATGCAAAAACGAAAATCAAAGAAAATCAATAAGTTGCGAGGACGTCGTGCAGCAGGTTATGGTTTCAGTGCAGGTCATCGAGCCTCTGGACAAAGAGGAGGCAAGGGAATGGCTGGTTCAAAGAAACATCATTACATCAAGATAATGCAGGAGAATCCCCGATACTTTGGAAAATGGGGCTTCAAGAGACCTCAGAAAGTAATCGCCCATCCTACCGCTGTAAACGTCGGTGACATCGATGAGGCTGCCGATAGACTTGTTGCGCGAGAGTTAGCCACATTGACTGGTAAGAGATACAACATTGATGTTTCAAAACTCGGTATTGACAGAATACTTGGGTCTGGAAAAGTAACACGTAAATTGAACCTAACAGGTGTGAAAGCAATCACTCCAAGAGCCAGAGAAAAGGTCACTAGTATCGGAGGAACAATTGACCTTCCAGAAAAGTAGTGGAGATTTCAATCTGACCACTAGCTTTTAAAGTACAAGTCAACTGAACCCCGAAAAGCCTGCAGGAAGCAAATTTGAATGACCAGTACGTTCCTCAGAGCATTATCACCATTCGTAAGGATGATGCCTGAAGTAAAGGCCCCAGACAGGGACGTTTCGTTCAGGGAAAAATTTGTTTGGACAGCCGTTATACTCATTATATTCCTCATCATGTCACATTTGCCTCTCTATGGTGTAGATAGGGATGTAGGAACTGATTACTTGTGGGCAATGCGAGTCATACTTGCTAGCACTCGCGGAACTCTGATGGAGCTTGGAATAGGACCAATCGTTACTGCTGGTCTGGTCATGCAGCTACTATCAGGTTCAAAGATCATCAAAGTAGATTTTGGTAACCCTGAAGACAGAGCCCTCTTTACTGGAGGTCAGAAAGTCATTGCAATGTTCATGACTGCGTTTCAGGCAATTGCATACATAGCAGGTAATGCATATGGTGCTCTTGGACCTACTGAGTCTGTCATCGTATTCGCTCAGTTGTTCATGTCTGGAATGATTGTCATTCTGATGGATGAGTTGATACAGAAAGGATGGGGCCTAGGTTCTGGTGTATCATTGTTCATCATGACCAACGTTGCAGGTCAAGTGATGTACAACTCACTGAACTTCATAGACGTTGAGGCTGCTTCACCAGCAGGCTACAGGGGTGGAATAGAGAACCAGTACCCTACCGGTCTGCCAAAGGGAATCATTGCAGCTTTAATCAGCAACATATTGAGAGTCTTTAATATAGGTTCACCTACAGATGAACCAGTAAATGCTGCCTGGTTCTTCATCAGAAATGGGTATGACCCGAGTATACTCTCACTGATTGTTACATTCGTCATATTTGGTGCGGTCATCTGGATGGAATCGGTCCGTGTGGAGATTCCGTTGCAGTATGCAAAATACCGAGGTATGAGAGCACGATATCCAATCAAGCTCCTCTATACATCAAACATCCCGGTGATTCTTGCACAAGCACTTTTTGCAAACATCCTTTTCTTCGGTCAGATAATCTGGGGGTCTTTCAATGCGGACGGAACGAATCCGTTCTTAAGTTGGATAGGTATCTTTGAACGAGATGATGCTTCCGGACGTATGCTTGCAACGGAAGGGTTAGCAAAATACATAACGCCGCCACAGGGAGTTTTCAGGCTCATTGAAGAAGGAATGGAAGGGTGGGTGCATATCTTCATCTATGCTTCAGTTATGATACTGCTATGTTGGGGCTTTTCGAAGATCTGGGTGGATATCTCAGGTATTGCTCCTAGAGACGTGTCTCGGCAGCTCTTAAATTCAGGATACATCGTTCCTGGTTTCAGAACCAGCGAGAAGGTCCTCGAGAGACTGCTATCGCGCTACATTCCAATTGTCGCAGGACTGGGTGGATTCCTGATAGGAATACTCGCAGCAGCTGCGGACATCATGGGAGCGTTAGCAAGCGGCACGGGGATATTACTCATGGTATCGATCATAAAACAATACTATGAGACGATAGCCAAGGAACAACTTGCCGGTATGGGCGGCGAAGGTGCGGCTGGACTACTTGGAATATTATAGAACATATAGATGAATTAGGGGAAGACAAGCGTCTTCCCTTGATTATTTTCTTCCTTTTTCCACTGTTTCAAGAAAATCAAAATCAAAAGCACTACGACGCCAATGATAGGACCCAGAGAGAGGTTAATGGGTCTACTGTCTATCTCAGGGGGAGTGGGAATGATAGTGTCCTGAAGCAACATTGAAAACCAGAGATGCATCACAATGAGAATTGTGAATCGAAAGTGCTGCAAATTAACTCCCTTCCCTATATAGTTCAAGGGTAAATGTCATAAATCTAATTGTAGAAGTCAGGTGCTAAGTTAGGAGTGAATAATCCGTGGATAAATGGCGTAGTCACCTGAGATATGACCCAATTCCATTACTCGGGTCTGCTTCTGATGAAGCCATTAGGTATCAAGTGTCCCGCGATCTTTTCGATGAAGAACAAGATTCGGTGGAACATCTCTGGGAAACAAAAAAGGCAGCACGGTTTCTCAGGAAACAACAGGAAGATGGCTCTTGGCGATATCCAAATCCCAAGGTCGACATCAGGTCAATCAAGGGATACAACCAAGTGGAAACCTTCAGGATCCTAGCTATACTGATTGAGAAATATCTCCTGAACAGGAACCATCCAGCTATGGAGAAGGCTGCTGAGTTCTTGTTCAGCTGTCAGACAGACGAGGGAGATTTTCGTGGTGTGTATTGGAACCAGTATACGCCAACTTATTCTGCAGCATTCATGGAATTGCTCATCAAGGCGGGATATGAAGATGACAAGCGCATTGAGTTGGGACTCAAATGGTTGCTATCGATTCGCCAAGAAGATGGGGGTTGGGTAATCCCATTCAGGACAGCCAATCTTAGAATCAAAGAGACAATGGCTCGAAAAGATCTTGTAGAGCATGATAGAAGCAAACCATTCTCACACATGGTGACAGGTATTGTGCTAAGGGCGTTTGCAGCTCATCCAGTATACTGTAAACGACCAGAAGTAAAGAAGGCTGGCGATCTCTTAGCGTCACGCATTTTCAAGGCGGATGCGTACACCGACAGAAAAAAACCTGAATATTGGACGAGGTTCTCATTCCCATTCTGGTTCACGGATCTTCTTTCTGCTCTCGACACACTCTCTCAATTGGGATTATCAGCAGACCACCCACAGATTCGTGAAGGAGTTGATTGGTTTATTGAACATCAAAAGAAGCACGGTCTCTGGGACATCCACCTAGTGCGAGGTACGAGTGACAAGAGTCAGAACCTCTGGGTCAATCTAGTCATTTGCAGGACCCTGAAACGGTTGCTTGATTAGGAGCAGACTTTATAACAGGTACATCTAACCAGCGCCTATTCTTCGATGGATGGTGAATCCACTCAATGACTGAATCCCGAAACGTCGTAATCGTGACAGGTATTCCGGGTGTTGGAAAGTCAACAGTGGTTAACACAGCTGTTGAGCAGGTCAAGAAAAAACATGGCGAGGATATTCTCATCTTGAACATCGGGACAGAAATGTTTGAAGTAGCAACAAAAGCAGGTCACGTGAAGAACCGAGATGAGTTGCGGAAGTTGCCAACATATCTTCAAAGAGAGATTCAAAGAAAAGCTGGTGAATCTATTGCTGAGAAATCCAAGTCAAAAAGGACCATTGTTGATACTCACACACTTATCCAAACTAACAATGGATACTTGATAGGACTACCAGAATGGGTTGTAAATGCTATTAAACCGAAGACTGTGGTCTTAGTTGAAGCAGACTCTGAGAAGATAGCAAGTCGCCGGACTGCAGACCCAAGTCGAACACGCGATGCCCAAACGGTGACGGACATACAAATACATCAAGAGATGTGCAGAGGTGCTGCAGTATCAGTTGGCACCATAACTGGAGCGACCGTCAGAATAATCAAGAACCGTGAGGGTTTAGTAGAGGAAGCGGCAGCAGAATTAGCGGACACACTAATGGAGTAGATTGACATGCAGGATATATTTGGCGACATAATGATATGGCTCACTCTCACCTTCAAGGAACCCCCTATGGCGGGTATTTTTATTCTGATGGTTTCGCTGAGTATTTCAACAATGAGTAACCTCGCTATGAAACGTTTCACGGATATGCGACGACTGAACAAACAACAAGCGGAAATTAAAAGGTTCAAAGAAATGGAGCAGGAAGCAAAGAAAACACAGAACGAGAAGCTCCTCAAGAAACTCAAGAAAAGAAAGGCGTACATCGATCGCATTCAGAGATCAATGATGGGGGCAAGATGTAAACCATCATTGCTATTCTTCATACCATTCATCTTCATATTCTCGTTCCTGAGAGGATTCTACAGCACGGTGGGACTTGACGGCATAGCAGTTGACGACATAGTTGTTATTCTCCCATTCAATATCCAGAAAGTCCTACCTTTCCTAGTCGGAATGCTTGGTGCTCCCACTGCAGCAGGGTTTGGTCTTAGCTTCTACGGATTTTATTTCATAGTTGGTTTAGGTTTGAGCAGTATTCTTCAGCGAATAATGGGAACTCAAGTGCTTACAAGCTAAACAGCCACTGACTCAGGGAGCAATACGTTCCTAATCAGATAATCATCCACCCCTATCCTATATTAGAGATGCCAAACGTATCGTGTTATAATGAGAGAATACGAGGAGTTTCCAACTCTTCATCTGACACGTAGACTCTATTACTTTCAGTCACACTTGTTGAGTACCATCCATTAAGAAGGACACTGATTTCATCGTGATAACGACCATCGAGAAGTCACACATCGATGCGGGAACGCGGTTCAGTCAGTCCGCGAGTCCTCTTTTTTCTTCGGTTTATTCAAAACAGGATTTAGTATCACTTGGCCTTGTTGAGTTTTACATCCATGAAATGTGCTTTATCCAAGTCTAGGGTTTGGAGAACCAATATGGGTGATAGATCCTATTGGGTTCTGGATGATTTCGATTCCCACTGGATTGGTGTTTCTCATGGGCTTACTGACTCCCTTGATGATATGACGTGCGGCTCCTCGACAGATGCCACTAGTTTTACGTAGTAATTCCAAGTTTTCGCAAACCCAATGTCAACAACCACACTGGTAATGCTGCCATAGCAACTATTGGACCAAGTGATATAGTACCTAGATTTAATGCTGGCTGATTGAAATAAGCTAACACAACAAGATAGGGTAATAATAGGGCTAAAGCAAAGGTCTTGTTGAACTTATCACTTTCAATAGATACCAATGAGAGATATCCATAACATAGAGGGATGAAGAGAAACATTGTGAAGGACAGTGAAGCATACCACCAGTCAGGAGTGGATAATAGCATCTGTATCGCAGTGCTGTCACTCCACCTGATCATGAATGGCATCGAAAACCACGAAAACCAAGAAACTCCATCGTAACCTGAATTAGTTGTTTGTGCAAGCTGTATACTCCAAGGTAGAAAGACACCAGCACTTAGCATGATTAACGGTAGTATCCTAGAATCTGATAGTCTATGACGTATATCGGAGTATCGAAGTGTTCTCCGTAATGATATGAGAAAACCAACCACTAGCAACAGAATAACGGTAAGAATTACAAACTCACCTAATCCAAAAAGGACTCCACCTATTGTGGTGTATGGAAGGGTGACGCTAAATTGAAGATTCCTTGATCTGTTGTTCGAACCAATAGTGATGTCCTCTTCAATCCGAAATTGTTCAAAAGGTACCCAACCATATCCACCTTGGGGGTCCAAATAAGACCATGTAGATAGCCAAATGGAGAGAGATTCAATCTCACCCGGGATATAGAGATAGTCAGGAATTTGGGAATATACAGTTGATCCTGAAATCTCTGTGGACTCACTATATTGGAAATCGTCTACAAAACGGAGTGATAAACCCCGAAGAAGCACTGAGGGTGAAACATCAAAATCGATCCGTTTGGCAAAGAGTCCAACATCAACCTCCATAACAATATCTTCAGTTACTACGAAATTGACATTGGGAACCCACGTGGATGAATTGTAAGGATCAGGTGGATCTTGAGTGGCAAGATTCCAATATGCGACGCCCTCGTATGTTCCTGGAGGAAGATAAATCTCATCGTCTACACGATTTGGAAAATAGGTGCTTTGAGAAATATAATCATTATTCTGAATTATCGCAAGTCTGGGAGCATACTTAGCAAATTTCATGTATGGATTCTCATAGAAACTGGTATTATCGGTACTCTTGAAATCAAGTTGAACCAGGCTCATCTTTCCCGTGAATTCAGCATTAATTATAATACCTCGCA
The DNA here is from genome assembly GCA_004376265.1 of Candidatus Thorarchaeota archaeon. GTDB lineage: Archaea > Asgardarchaeota > Thorarchaeia > Thorarchaeales > Thorarchaeaceae > SMTZ1-45. The sequence continues at coordinate 5,450 of SOKL01000224.1, read as the reverse complement.
ACTTAACGTGGGACTCTTCAGTCACCCAAATTTGTAAGCGGTAAACAATCGTACAAAGCCAAGAGTCACTTGTAAGTTTTGCAATAGAGAGTGGCGCTGTTACATTCACCGTTGTGATGTTACCGGGTAGAAATAGATCTTCTTGAACAGCTCGAGCATCGTCAGCAAAGACTTCAAAGAAAATTCCTGCGGACCCTGAAACACCTTCGAACACAGCTGAAACTGTAAGTTCAGAATAATTTGCGATTGGAATTTGCATTGTGCGTTCTATTACGATAATGTCGGCGTAATCAGAAGGTGAAGATGTAAAATGGTAGCCATCTGAATCATTCCACCCATAGCTGTAGAAATCGTACTGATTCCAATACCGATTAGGATCCAACTCCCAGTCACCATTGAAGGAGAAAGGAGTTGTATTCAGAAGTACAGCATGAGTAACACCTACTTCGGAAGTAGAGATAATATTACTGTAAGATTCAGAATCCACTTCACTTCCGAATACCACTTCAATCTGTGGAGGAATAACGCAAGTGAGTGAAATCATCCATGGTAGGTAGAGTAAGATAAGGATTGCAGCAGTCAGATACTTGTAGGGAATATTGTTTTGTGATTGGATTGCTTTGAGTCGTTCTTTTGCCATCGTATCTGATAGATTACCAACTCTACCAGCAACCTCTTTTGGTAAACGACATGCCCTTGTGATAAATGCAGAAAGCTTGCTTTTCGGTTTCTCTACTCCCATCCAAGCGCCCCCTTGATTTTATTGAACAGAGTTTTAGCTACCTGTGTTGGGTCCATCTCTTTAGGAATAGAGAATCCCCATTCTACAGCTAGTCCTCGGAGAATCCTATCACACTCAGAGTGCAACTCGCATTTGTTACAATTACCTTCATGATCAAACCAAACCTGTACCCTAAATTCAGGGGAATAGGTAATGTACGTCTTCGCATCAGTTGCAGGGTTGTATCCTATTGCAAAACCAAATTCAGGATTTATATTTTCAACAGAAATCCTATTCATCTGAGCTGCAGTAAGTAGTAGCTTCTTGATTCGACCCTCTGCAATCTTTTGGGCCTGGCTAACAAATGGGCGCGATACTTTCAGCTCTTTTGCAATTACTGAGGGAGGAACATTTCTCCTTCTCTTTAACCAGATGAGACTTTGCTGTTTTGTAGGATAACGGAAATGCGAGAACATTGTGAAACCACATCGTAGTAAGTTAACCAATTTCATGCAACTATTATACGTGTGAGAATATAAATTAACCTATTTTATGCAACTCATGTTAATGAAGGTCCTTTACTTCACGGATTCAGGAGGAAGGAATGTGTGCCTGTGGATCAAGGGCAGACAGTGACCCGTGGATGATGGCCTCGCAGTTATCACCAAGGAGGCATTTGATACTGCAAAGTCTGCCGGATGGGCTTCACGACGCATGTCTGATAAGTAATGATACTGCAATTATTGAGCCCCTTGACAGAGTTTGCTAGATTGATTGGTGGCTACTTTGAAGAGATCTGGGGCTTCTTGTTGTTCATAGGAAGAGCATCATCATTCCTTGTGATACTGATAGGAGCAATCATGCTGTTTGTGGGTGTGAGGGTAGGAAAGACCACAGGACGAGATCTGATTCTAGGGGGTGTGATTCTTGCAATCATCATTGCCTACTTCACATTATATCCACCTGCCTTCAACGTAGATTAGGACCAAGTTTTCCGTCGACACCGCTTTGCTTGAAAGGAGTGAATTATGAGAAGTCAGGTGCTTACAGACTAAACGTTAGCCCGCTATTCGTATTCAAGAGATGACCAGGGATTCTACAGATTAAGTGCAACATTCTGTCTCGTGCTTATACTCCAAACACTGTGAGTACGAATAAGATGTCAGCAATTGTGTGAGCAAGCACTGCACCCCAGATGTTGTCCGATTTCTGAATCACATATGCCCACAGCACTCCCAGCATAAAGCTGAGTCCAAAGTAGAGTGAGAAAGTAACTAAATCAGCAAGTCCAATTATTGAGATGTGTAGCATTGCGAAAATGAAAGATGTCAGAAGCAGAGACTGTCTTGGACCAAATAGAGAGTCGTATTTCCTAAGGAATAGACCCCTGATCATAAGTTCCTCGTAGAACGCATTGCTGATTGCGAAGAGACACAACCAAGGCATCCATGAAACTGCAACCCCTAAGCTAACGGTGAGACCTAGAAAACCAAGAGGAATAACAAGTAACAGTGCAGCAGGAGAAACGAGGAGACCGAGTTTGAAACTCTTTTTGATGTTACCTCCGCGTAAAAAGATTGGAGCAAAATCCTTCTCAACCAACCACATGCCCACAAGAATAGTTAAGACAATGGGGAGGACTTCTACGACCTTTAATACTGCTACACCTTCTACAGTGCTTGGTGAGAGACCTGGGAAAAGTGCGTACAGTGTTCCGACTAACCAAGCCACTACTAGTCCAATTGACACAATCAGAAATGAGAATGATAACTTCCAGTACTCTTTCCATCTTCCTTCTGATTTGTAGAGAAAGATAGTTGGTAGAAGAAGAACGAATACTACACTTACTCTAACGAGGAGTGTCATGTCAGCAGGTAGAAAATTATTGTATCCACCCACAACAAGGACAAGAAAACTGCACGCAATGAGGATTATCAGGAGTCCTCCTTTTGTTGTAGGGCTGATGTTAGTTTCTACAGCAACCTTGGTTTCTTGTTCTGGATTTATCCCTGTCTTTTCATTCTCCAACTTAATGCAAGCTTCCTGAGGTGTTTTGACATGGCTCATTAATGTTCCAATATGACGCGTCTAAATTCCTAGGAACTGACTAACAAGTCTTTTGCACTATGAGAAAATTGTGATTTCAATAGGAACAATAATGCTGTTTGTGGGTGTGAGGGTAGGAAAGACCACGGGACGGGGTCTGATACCAGGCGGTGTGATTCTTGCAATCATCATTGGCTACTTCACAATGTATCCACCTGACTTTGCAATAGATTAGGACCAAGTTTTCCGTCGACACCGCTTTGCTTAAAAGCAAAGTCTAGACGGTCCCCAGAGAGAAAGACAGGTGTCATAAAATGCGACCAGGCATGCTTACTCGGTCACGAGCAAATCGCAAGGTGAAGACTCCAGGTGGAAAACTAGTCATTCACAGACAGAAGTTCTACAAATCAGGAGGAACCTGCGCTATTACCGGTGGAAAACTGCACTTATCCAGACGTGCAAAGCATGGACGCCGGAGAGGAGCAAGCCTTTCAGCTAAACGTCCTAACCGTCCTTATGGCGGTGTAATATCCTCACAAGCACTGCGTCGTGGAATCATCAAAGCAGCACGAGAGTAGAATAATGAAACGCGTCATCACCGTGGGAGGTCTTCACGGTACTGGCAAGAGTTCCGTATCTGACGCGATTGCTAAGAAGTTTAACTTGAGAAGGATATCTGCAGGAGTCGCTTTTCGTCAGCTCGCTAAGGAAAGAGATCTCACTTTAGAGGAATTTAGCAGAGTTGCAGAGGGTAATGAAGAGATTGATAGACTGATTGATGACCGGTTGAAAACCGAAGCTGATAAGGGGGATGCTGTAATTGACGGTCAATTGGCAGCATGGATGGCGGGAGATAATGCAGATCTGAAGATTCTTCTAATCGCACCAGTTGAGACACGAATCAAACGAATCTCAGAACGAGATGGTACAGATTTTGAGTATGCAAGAAGGGAAACCATAACTCGAGAGGGGAGCGAGAAAGCGAGATACTTCGAATACTATGGAGTTGACGTTTCAGACCACTCGACATACGATTTAATCATTAACACTGACAAATATGATCTAGATGGAGTAAACGCTATCGTCATTGCCGCCATTGAGGCGTTTTTTGCGAATATAGGTAAGTAACTGGTCTTATAGTACCAAGCGTAACGCTCATATTGCTATCGCGTGACGGCACCATATTCTCCCGGTCCGATGGAATGATGCTACGAGGTGACTCGGATGCAGACCAAGGACAAGGCGAGGTGTATTGAAGATGAGTCTCTACGAACAAGGAAGAATCTGTGTGAAGACGATGGGCCGCGAAGCCGGAAGTCTTTGTGTTGTAATTGAAAAGAAAGATGAGAGCTATGTTTTGGTGACTGGACCAAGGCAGTTGAGCGGAGTCAAGCGTCGTAACTGCAATATCAGACACTTGGAGCCACTTGAAACAATACTCACGATTGCGGCTGATGCCGATGATGAGGCTATTGAGAAAGCTATTGAAGAAGCTGGTCTGACTGACAAGTTCAGGACAAAGATTAGGCTTAACATCTAGACGAATTGATCTTTAGGAGTGTTAATCATTGAGGGGCATGTTGCCTGCAGATAAGCCCCGTGAACTAATTATCAGGGCAGTGGATAACACTAATCCGGATTATGGATTCAAATCCCTAGATAATCTTCCAATCGAATATCTACTTGAGAGTGGAGTAATTGTTCTCGACAAACATGCAGGACCAACAAGTCATGAAGTTGCTACGTGGGTAAGAAAGATTCTCCAAGTAGATCGTGTAGGACATGGTGGAACTCTTGACCCAAGTGTAACAGGGATTTTGCCTACAGGAGTGGGACACGCTACCAAGGCTATGCAAGCACTGTTACCAGCAGGGAAGGAGTATGTATGTGTTCTCGAACTTCATCATAAAGCAGATGATGATGATATACGTAGGGTGGTAAATGAGTTCGTTGGGAAACTGTACCAGAAACCCCCTTTACGATCCTCGGTGAAGAGAGTTCTCAGGATTCGTGAGATATACTATAACGAAATACTCGAGATAAAGGGACGTCTTGTTCTCTTCCGTGTGGGTTGTCAAGCGGGCACCTACATTCGTAAACTCTGTTTTGATATTGGAGAAGCACTTGGTGTCGGAGGGCATATGCGCGAACTTCGACGAACCCGTGTAGGAAAATTCAGAGAAGATGAGCACATGTGTTCATTACATGATCTGAAGGATGCTTTCGTGTTCTGGAAAGAGGATGGAGACGACACTGAACTCAGGAAGTATTTGCTTCCTATCGAGTTTGCTTTGGGTCATCTTCCATCCATAAACATCCGCGATTCTGCAGTGGATGCGATATGTCACGGGGCTAATCTTGCGGCAAGTGGTGTCGTCAGCATAAGCAGTGAGATCAAGAAGGGCGACATGGTTGCCTTGAAGACACTGAAGGGGGAAGCAGTTGCTGTGGCAACAAGTAACGATACCAGTGACCGGATAGTCAAAGCAAAGAGTGGTATCGTTGCCAAGAGTGAACGGGTTCTAATGGAACGGGGTCGTTATCCCTCACTTTGGAAGAAGAAACCTAAGGATGAACCAACCTAGAGTGTCATTCAACCATCTTTTTATCTATAAATGTAGAGAAATGAGTGGCCTTGGAGCAAAAGCGCAACTGACGGTAGTCACTTGTGACTGCTGAGGAA
>SOKL01000309.1 GCA_004376265.1 Candidatus Thorarchaeota archaeon | reverse complement strand
CTTGTATCAAGATGAGTCTTGCTCCACCTCAAAAGTTAGACTCATCTAACTTTCTCTACTTTGTTTAATATTTTAATAAAGGTTCGTGATAAGGAAAAAAGCAAGACCGCATAAGAAGTACTTCCTACGCTTCATATTAGATGAAACGAGTTCTAACGGCTACCTGTCTTCGAAGAATGTCATTCTAGACCCTTTCGAATTGCGCCTTGACAGTTGCACTACAATAGGTGCATTTGGCTTCGAGGGGACCGACCCAGTCAATGTCCGAGTGAGAGAGCGGAGCTCCGCAAGAAATGCATTTGTTGGGCAGACGAACCGTGCGTACTTCAGTTCTGTCTGACCTTTCTTGTCCACGTTCTCTCTCTGGGATTACGAACGACGGAGGTTCGGTTATGAAACCGCCTACTATCTTTTTACTCGCTCTAAAGAGTTTCAACACAACGATGACAAGCATGATAATCGCAATTGGTACAATGAAAATCATTGACACAAACATAGGCGGGAAGTCCCAAGGACCTGGCATCTGCATTATTTCTACCTCAGAAGGAAGACATGTTTGGCCAAACCAGTCACGTCCTCGAAACAATGATTTCAGGGGTGACGGCTTCAGTCAAGCAATAGAATGCCGGGCATCTCTTCATCGTGATCTGACGAATTCTATCAATCTCCTCGTCACTCGCTTGAGATTTGGTTGAGATATTCAATGTCATATTCTGCAAGATTGGATTCTCAGACAGACCGAAACTCCTTGACATATCCATATCAGCCTCAATTGTAGTCGTCAGTTCCTCAAGAACAACGTCTTCCTTTGCTGCCCATTTTGCGAAAGAGGCTGCAAAGCAAGAGGCAACACCATACAAGCAGTACTGGATCGGGTTCAATGATGTTCCTCCTCCACCGAGAAAAGTCGGCTCATCTGAATAGAGAATTACCTTCCCGTTCTGGTACCCAAGCTCGGATTCAAACTGTGAACCCTTTTCCCCCAATCTCCATCTCCCCTCAACTTTCACGGTTTTGAGAGCAGATGCAAGATTCCTCTCAGATTCTTCAATTGCTTGATCAAACGCTTCTATATTGACTCTGTTCATTTCCATTTCTTCTAACTCCTAGTCTTACTTCTCAAGAGAAATATAGCTGATTATTTCCTCTATCTCTACAACCTTTCCTGTACTTCTCAAGACCAAACGACCATCTAAATCGAAGATTAGTAAAGCTGGCAACGAAATGATGTCATGCTTCCCCGCGGCCTCTGGATGTTCTTCCACATCGATCTTCGCCACAATCACGTCATTCAAAGTACCCTGAACGCTCTCTATGATGTCGTCTTGAGCAAAACATGATGAACACCAAGGACCTGTGAATTCGACGATGGTAGGCTTCTTCTCCGCTTTACCTTTTTCAACCGCTTCCTTAATGGGATCTTCCTTTTTCATTACGACTCCTCATTTCTGCTTTTCCAATGCTATCTTAGTTAATGGTGGCCCAACAGCTCCGCTGTTTAGAAATCGACTGTAGACATAGAGCACGTGCGGTCTGTCTACACGACTCAGCAACTTTCGCATTTCAGATTCAATAATGGGTCGAGCTTTCACAGTTTCCCAGATGGCTCTTACGGATAGAGGGTCCTTATCTCGAATGATTTCGAGTGCCTCTTTCGATACCACTTCCCCAAGGTGTTCTACAACCTTTGTTATGGTTTCAGCTGAACTCTGCGGTCTGCCTTTCAATAGAACTTCTATCACTTCGTCATAGATGGTCATGGTAATACAGCTTTGTGTTGTAGGAAGGATATATAACAATATGCATATATACGAATATTGAAGAAAATACTTGAGATGAACCTATTGGAAAAAAAGTTGCATATGCTGCACGCTGAGGTGTGCAAGACGTTAGCGAGCCCTACTCGGATTGAGATTCTACACTTGCTTCGAAATGGTGAAAAATCGGTCGGGGAATTGGCTAATCTGATGGGGGTCGCTCAAGCTAACACGTCTCAACACCTCGCTATTCTGCGTCAAAGAGGAATTGTCAATACCAGAAAGGAGGGCACTATGGTCTATTACGGCATAGCCAATCCAAAAATAATCAAAGCGTTCAATCTCTTAAGAGAAGTCTTACTGGAACGTATGAATGATGACGCCGACCTTGTTAAACAAGTCGTGCGGAGATAGAATTGTGTCTGACATGAGAAGATTAAGTCTTGAGATTAACTTGGCACCATGAGATAGGAAGTGAAAAAGAATGAATGTTGCGAATCGCTCTTTGAAACCCATGGTTGATTTCCATCTTCAAAGTGGGATAAAACATGTTGTTAGATCAAATCTGCAAGATATGGAGCAGGCAAAGATGCATGATGTTGCATCTATTAACAGAGAGATAGTCTATGAATTTGAGGTTATGGAATCAATGCTTCAACATCGAATTCTTAGAGAAATGTACAATGCTCAAAGGATTCTCGATGTCGGTTGTGGTGATGGTGACCTTGTAAGCTATTTGGCTAGGTCGCCGAAAAAAGAAGTTACAGGACTAGATATATCAGACTCTGGCTTCGACAAGGCATTAGCAAAAGCGGCAAGATACGGAATTTCAAACCTGGTCAGATGTGTCAAAGGTGATGCCCAACACCCTTCAAGATATTTCAAGAATGAAGAGTTCGACGCAGTGACCATGATATATACACTCCATCATCTACACCAACCTGTACGTGCACTGCAGGAGCTCGGAAGAATACTGAAACCTGACGGTCGAATATTGATAGTGGCTTGT
>SOKL01000235.1 GCA_004376265.1 Candidatus Thorarchaeota archaeon | reverse complement strand
TTTCGTTGAACAGGTGACTCGATTTACAAATGACATAGTTCGACTTGGTCCACTTGGAAAAGAGATTACAGATAATCGAATTGGTTCGAAGGACGCACCGGGAGTAACAGGTAGGTGATTTCATGGACAAGTCTGGCGTCACCATTGGTGAGAAACCTGTAGTTTCGATGGACGTTGTAGATGGTAAGATTCGTTTGGTCTGGAAGACTTCACACCTCACTAGAACTCTAGACCATTCAATTGACAAATGTGTGGGATGTAGTCTCTGTCTTCCATGTCCTTGGGAAGCAATTTCTCTTGGACCTGTGCAGGAGACGGCCTCTGGAAAAATAGAGGGAGCTCCATTAGTAAACGTGGATCCAGATCTCTGCACATATTGCGGTCTCTGTGACTCCTCTTGTGTTTTTGGAGCATTTGATGCCACTTACGAAGGCGAAAATGCTGTCAACACGTATAACCGGATTGAAGGAACTCACGAGATTGATGAAGAGAAATGTGCTCCGTGCCTGCTATGTGCGAAGGTTTGTCCAACTGGTTCACTCGATGTAGAGGTCAAGGTGGGTCACAAGAAGGATCTTGTCAAATATACTGGTGAGGAGGTTGCTAAGGGTACAATCAAGATTGATGAAGACAAGTGCTCGTATTGCGGATTATGTGAGCTACTATGTCCTGAGGCTATCAAAATATTCTGGTCCGATTCTGCCGAGCCCCCTGATTTCAAGCCTGCAATTTCTATTAGAGTCGATGAAGACCATTGTGACTACTGTGGTCTCTGCGAAAATATCTGTCCGGATGATGCAATAAAGGTTGAATGCAAAAAATCCAGTCCACGAACGATCGAGCAACCAAAGATTTCCGGGCAGTTGACTCACATAAATGAAACCTGTGTAAAATGCGGTCTTTGTGCAGAAGTTTGTCCGTATGACGCATTGAAGGTTACAAAACCATTCTCTGGAGAAGTTAGGATAAAGAAATTAGAGAAATGTGATCCCACAGGTTGCAACAATTGTTTCAATATCTGTCCAGTGAAAGCTATCTATCCAACAGGTACAGCTGAAAAGATAGCGATACTTGATGAACACTGTTTCTATTGTGGTGCCTGTGAACACTCCTGCCCATATGATGTTTTAGAGGTTCACCGAGAGGGATACCATGTTGATGAGCTTGAACAGGCTCGAGATTGGGAAAAGGCCCGTAGACAATTCTTCGAGGCAGTAATTGGAAATGATCCTCCATCGAGCGGTCTATTTGAAAGGGATATTTCAGTCGCCCCCGATCGACGTGCACGAGTTCCGTCATCCGGAAAGAAAGAATGGGACTCAATAGATGGAGAACGAAAGGGTGCGATGAAGGTTGCACAAAGACTCAAGGACCTTCTCAAAAAGGACTCTCGATTGCACCTGCATTTTGAGAGGAACAGAACTGACAAGGTCATCGAACGAATTAGGGACTCTCAAGAAGATCCTCAAGAGAAGTGATCTTATCATCGGTGCGTGTAACAGTAACAGACACACCATGCATCTGAGGCGGGGCCCCATCTTTTGGTACTGAAACAAGAGCTAGTGCCCATGGTCCATAGGGCACGATAGCAGATCCCTCAGGAACTTTGTCATCCCCAAAAGCGCGGACAATGATACTTCCAGACTTTGCCTTCACATTAGCACTATTTCCATCTTTCAGACCAAGTCTCTGGAGATCCCCTTTGGTCAACCTGACGACTGCAGCCCTGTCCAGGTAATCAGAAGAGAATTTATCCTTTACAGACTCCACATCAGTTTCAAAAGATCTCGCCACAATGAGTTTCAGATCTGCTTGGGGAAACAGGAAATCACCTAATGCCATATCACGGACATCCAGATTTGATGTGATTTATGCCGCATATTATGTTTCTGTTATCGCGGTCGGGCACTGAGCCGCAAACATCACCCTTTTTTACCATTACAGTATTGAGTTGGCAATTCATAGGTGGTATCTTTGAGAATTGGTACAATATACGGTGATGTTTTTGCTGAACGAGTGATTGGAAATTTAATAAACTTCAAGTCATTCTGTGAGGGTTGTGAACCAGTCTGCTCAGAGTGTAGAAGCAGTTATGGTTCATACGTAGGTGACATTGTCGGTATTCATCCTACAGATCCTCCGATGCCAACTATGATTGAGGATCCTACAAAATATATTGAAGATCTGAATTTGATTGAATGTGACCTTCTCCTTATCGTCGCAATTCATCATGACATTCTTGCCGCGGTTGATCTTTTGGTGGAAGCTACAGGGGCAAAGGCTGTGATTGTACCCATTGAGGATCCAACATGGGTACCTCCTGGTCTGAGAGCACAAGTCAAGGAAACATTGGACAGTATTGGAATTGAAAACGCATTTCCTAAACCTTTCTGTACACTTGAACCTGGGGAAGGCAAACTGATTGACGAATTTATGGAGAGGTATCGAGTTGGCAAACCAATTCACTATGTGGACATGAACGGTGATATGATTCAAGAGATTGGTCCACTTAGAAGTGCACCATGCGGGTGCACGTGGTATGTCAGTCAGAAGATAAGGGGTAAGTCGATAAGCGACACAGACGTGTTGTTTGATGAGATTTCAAAAGCACACCATTCATACCCCTGTACTGCATCAATGGCTAAAGATAGAGAGTATGGCGATGCACTACTCCATCTTGCAGGTTATACTGCGCGAAATGCTATCTGTGATGCCATTGGACTCGAAACTTGCAAGTTCTCTCATGAAGAAACGAAATGATCAATGAGAAGTGATATCATGCCTGACGATATTCTCGAATACTGGTCAAGTCTTTCTCGCGAGCTCGCGGCTAGATTCAATGCACAGGACGCGAAAACTAGTTCTGCCTGGTGGAGCTGGGATAACTTTGGCGATGACATCCGTTCACTTCGAAATAGATTCGGTATTGGCGACAAGTATGTAGAGTTACTTGGTCTTCGGCTCGATTTTGAAACTGGCGCGACCCATGATTTGATTGCAGACAAAAAGTTTCACACTAGTCGAATTGTGCCGCACCTGTACTACCACAGCAAGGCAAAAGATGAAGGGATTGCGGGTGAGTGGGTGAAATTCAATTCCCTCAGCGGATCGTGGGCCTGTAGATACTCCTTTGATGAATCAGATATTGGAAGGCTCACCGCTGCATATACAGAGCACAAAGAGAATTTATTCACTGCTCTTGAGCGTCTTGGTGCAAAGAAAGTAGACTTTGGTGATGCAGGATTTGAAATATCTTTTCTACCAATGGTGAAGGTGCTTCTGGTTTTTGAGGATGCAGATGAAGAGTTTCCTGCCAGTGTGAGATTACTCTATGACAAGAATTCCATCTTCTATATGCCTCACGAGCAGTTAGGTGATATTAGTTGGTTTCTAGCAGGTAGAGCCCTCCAAGCTCTTGTATAACAAATAATCTGAAGAGTGAATAGTAACATGGTTGAGGCCACTACTACACACTCTTCTGATTCCAGATGAACTACTTGAAGTGAGGAATGATTTCCTTGCCAATTTGCTTTATTGCATCACTCTTCTTTGGACCGATTGGTGAACCTACAACGAATTGAGTCACACCAACCTTTTCAAGTTCCTCAATGCGCTTGATGCACTGGTCCTTGTTTCCGACAACAGCAAAAGCGTCAATCATCTCATCGGTGATAGCACCTGGTAAATCCTTGAAGTTCCCTTCACCTAGCAATGCACGAACCTTGTTGCAGGCATCCATATCCAAGTCATGTCGTTCTAGAACAACATCTGGTGAACCTGCCACGATGAACGCAACCACAATCTTCGCATCGCCTTCAAGGGCTTTCTCCCTAGTTTCTCCGATGCTGAATGAAGCGTAAGCGGTGATGTCGATTTCCTTGATGTCCCGTCCTGCTTTCTCAGCACCTTCCTTGATCTTTTCCATGGCTAGATCAAAGTCTTTGGGGTGACTAGCGTTAATGAGAATACCATCTGCAACTTGTGCAGTTCTATTCAACATCATCGGTCCTTGGGCCCCCGCATAGATAGGTATCTTTGGAGCTTTCTTCAGAGGTTTATCGCCTTTCATTATTGGCTTTCCATTAGCATCCAAAACTTCTTTCTTCTTCACAATTGCAAGTTTGGCTCTCTTGACCTTGAAGACCTTGCCATCAGCTTTGTATTTGTCTCCAGCTGTTAATGCCTGCATGTACTTGATGGACTCAACTACTGCCGACACAGGCTTGTCCCATTTGATTCCCAGGGCATTCAAAGTGACCTTATCACCTGCTCCCATACCAATCACAGCTCGTCCCTTGCTAAGTTCATTGATAGTCACTGCAGCAGAAGCTGTTAGTGCAGGACTGATATGGAACGGGTTTGTGACTCCCGGTCCTAGAATGATTTTTTCAGTGTTTAAAGCAAGAGCTGTGAGTGTAGCCCATACATTACGATTGTTATAATGATCAGTTATCCAGACATTATCAAAACCTGCCTCTTCAGCAAGCTTTGTCCATTTGAGTATCTTCTCAATTGGTTTGTCCGGCACGAATTCAATTCCTATTCGCATTAATTAGAACTCCTTCCAAATCCGTGTGGCATACTCGCCCTAGAATAAGTTATCGGAGGAAAGATTTCCACTAATATTTCCTAATCTTGTTGGCAGTGGGACATCCCAAGCACAAGTCGGAAGCAGTGATTATCACTTTCAACATATCCTAATCAATGAGTGTGTCCTGAATTTTCGCTCTCTGGTAATGCGAAAGTGAACAGACGTACGTACTCTATCCCTTTGAGACCTGAGATTTTGTTGGCCAGTCCCTCAATAGAATGCCTATCCCCTTTCAGAGTAATCACCTCTAGACAATGGCTCTTTGATATGTGGACATGAACCGTCGATACCACATGTGCATGCGCATTATGCTGTGCTTGGATAAGATTTGCCATCAGTCGTGGTTTATGTTGATAGACTATATTCAGGCTAGCCATTGTACCCTCCTGTTCAGCCTCCCACTCTACTTGAGAGATAAATCCCCGCATCGCATCACGAATTGCTTCGGACCTACCAATGTATGCCTTCTTCTTAACAATTTCATCAAACTTCTCCAATAAGTCCTCTGGGATTGATACACCAAATCGTTTGAGCGTCATGACACGAATCACCCTAATTAGTAACACGAATTGTCAAAAAATAACACACTTAAATCAATCTGTCGTAATTATTATTATTGGCTGAGGAAACATTACAATGCATGTTCCTGATGGGATAGTACCACTATGGTTGCAGATACTTCTACTAGTAGTCAGTGCCACCATGATGATCATTTCATACAGGAAAGTCAATGCTCGATTTGACGACCATCTTGTACCATTCATGGGCGTGCTTGCGGCTGTGATCTTTGCAGCCCAGCTTGTGAACTTCCCAGTCCCACCATTTTCCAGTGGCCACTTGGTTGGTTCAACGCTTCTTGCTGTGATGGTTGGACCTTACGTAGCAATGATGATAATGGCACTTGTACTGTTTGTACAGGCACTTTATGGTGATGGTGGCATACTTACTTATGGTCTGAATTTTTTCAACATGGGGGTCTTCTCAGTCCTTCTTGGTTATGGTCTAGCCCTCGTATTCTTCAAAGGACTTCAGAGAATCATAAACAAAGAACGAGCAACTCTCGTTTCAGCAGGTGTTGCTTCTTTCCTGGTGACAGTATCTTCGGCTTTTATTTTAGGACTTCAGCTTTTAACTGTGGCTGGATTCGGACTTGCTGCTCTTGCTGCAATTACAGGTGTGCATGTCATAATAGGAATAGGTGAAGCAATTTTGACCTCGGTCATTTTGATTTACTTTGTCAAGGCCAATCCACAGCTAATTCAATTTCTAAGAAATGATGAACCTATTCTTGAAGAAGAAGACTCGTTGGAAGATGAATCCCCAAAAGAGACAAAGAAACTAATCAATCGCCAGATAATTCCTGTGATTGCTGCTTCGATTATACTTGTCATTACTGTGATTCTTGCTGGGTTAGCATCTGATAATCCAGATGGGTTTGAATGGGCATTATTTACATTTGCTGGAATTACAGAACCAGGATCGGGTTTTGAAGGAGTGTGGTCATTTCTTGCAGAAGGTCCATTCACCGATGTGATTGCAGGTTCGATTGGAATCATAGTTGCTGTTAGTCTAGGATTCTTGATATTCCGGAGAACGTCTAAAGAACCACACGATCACAAACACACTGACAAGTTTCTGCTCCCATTCGATGAGGGTCAACAAACTCGGGGTCTATTTTCTTCTACCGGGATGATAGTAACTGCAGTTGCTCTCGCAATTCTCATTTCACTTCAGACGAGTCTTGTTGTTATTTTAACGATAATCGGACTTGTTCTAATCACAGGTTGGATCTCTGGAACGAGATGGGGGCGAGTGTTATCATTGGCCGCAAAATTTGAGGTCATAATTCTCTTCTGGGTTTTCTTTGAACCCTTCCTCTTTGGTAGTACAGTCATCTTCACGATTCAATTACCGTGGGCGCAAATCAATGCCTATTCTGAAGGTCTTTACCTTGGCTTCTTACTTGGCTCAAGAATGTTTGCAATACTTCTGACCTTCCTAGCAACACTCTCACATATGACCCTTAGCGAGTTTGTTGGAGCTCTTCGTACATTAAAGATTCCATCCTCGATTCTTGGTTCACTCCTGATCATGTTTAGATATGTTCCTCTCTTCATGGAAGAGCGATCCCGGATGCAGGATGCTCAGATGTTACGCGGCTTCAGTCGGGGTCGACGGTTTGAGAAGATAAGGTCCAAGGGATATCTAGTAGGGACTTCTATCAACCGTTCGTTTGACCGGAGTGTTACTGCCTATGAGGCCATGAGTCTCAGAGGTTTTGGGAAGGGTACGAATGTTACTGTTACAGGAATGAAACGATCGGATACACTCCTTCCCTTACTTGTACTCGCTTTGTTCTTGAGTCTACCCTTCTTTGTTCCACTAATAATGGAGGTACTTTTACTATGACATGTGCAATCGATATGAATCATGTATTCTTTAGATATGCTGAGTTCCGGATGGAAGACATTAATCTCCAACTCCATGTAGGAGAACAGAAAGCTCTGGTTGGCTTGAATGGCTCAGGGAAAACCACCCTCTTCAAGCTCCTGTTAGGTTTATTGAAACCAGACTCTGGAGATATTTTCGTTTTTGACCGAAAGGTCACAAATGACAACCTATGGGAGATGAGGCAGAATGTAGGCTTTCTATTCCAGAATCCCGAAGACCAGCTCTTTGCTCCCACAGTATGGGAGGATGTGGCCTTTGGTCCACGTAATCTGGGTTTGTCTGAAGAAGAAGTGGCTGAGCGAGTTGAGTGGGCTTTAGATCGGGTTGACATGTCAAAATACATCAACAGGCCAGTCAATCAGATGAGTCATGGACAAACAAAGCGTGTAGCGCTTGCAGGCTTGATTGCGATGCGTCCCAACATTTTGATTCTTGATGAACCCTTCACAGGACTTGATTTCAAGATGGTGACCACAATGATTGACATCATCCAGAAGCTCCGTCAAGATGGTATCAGCATCATATTTACCACTCATAACAGATTCTTCATTGAGAATTGGTCTGATTCTGTTGTAGTGATTAATAATGGACGAATAGTATACGACGGTCCGACCAAAGAAGCTATGAACCAGAAAGAGGTAATTGCGAATATTGGCGATTGGAATCAGCTGAAAAACCAAATCTCTTCCTATCAACAAGCCTGATATGACGAAAGAATATTAACTATAGTTAAATTAATATACGAAGGATTCGCAATGCAATTCGTGTACAACTATGATTCTTCGAGAACAAAATGTCTGTCTAAATGCTGGTGAAGATGCTCTTGACTTCAACCTTCCCGATCAGGATGGTAATTATGTCAAACTATCAAATTACTACAACGATCACAATATTGTTGTCACACTCAATCCTGGAAAACTGAACGACTCTTGCAGGGACTATCTGTTATTCTACAAGGAACATCTGATGGAATTTAGTGCACTTGACACCCTGGTTTTGGGAATAAACATGGACTTTGTAGATGTAAACAAAGAATGGACAGAAAGCATTGACGGTCTGGGATTCCCACTTTTATCGGATCAATCTCCTCTTGGTGGAGTCACATTGAAGTATGATTGTTTTGTGCCAGGAGAAGGCTACGGAAAACGGGCAGTCTTTGTGATTGACAAGAAAGGGATACTCCGTCATATTGAGGTCTTTTCTGGTGACCAAGGAGCATGTCCCGATTTGAACAGCCTGCTTGATGTTCTCAGATCTCTCACCTAATTTCCAAAATACAGAAATCCTTATCATCAATTTCTTTCCGATTGCTCACTTACATGCGGAGGTTGCCAAGCCAGGTTAAAGGCGCAGGGCTCAGATCCTTGGTGAATGATAGAGTTCGATTATCTCTTCTTCAGATAGACGATTACAACAATAACCACGAGTATGACTGCTACACCCCCAACGACAAGTAACATATCTAGACCGCCTACTCTCTCTACTATCATGTGCAGAATCATCTGGTCTGAAGCGGAGAAACCGTTCCTATCCTGAATGATCATTGTGACACTATAATCGCCCTCTGTCAGGGAAGAAAAGTCTACAGCTATCGTATCATTATTCCATTCACCACTCAGGAATAATAAGTCATTCACGTAAACCCAGAACTGGTTCGGTGTTAGGTCAACTGCATCCCAAACAATTGTAGTCAACGCAGAGCCCAAGGTCAGAGTAACCTCAGTGATGTCTTCAAGGACCGGTGGGATCGATTCGATATAGAAGGGATATCTATCCATTGCGTTTGCATCACCAGGTATTTCATAGACCGCACTAAATCCCTCATTCCAATAATTACCAAGTACTTCATCATCGTCCCATTGATTGGATATTCCATCGTCCTCTGCATTCAGTGTGTTGTTCAGGATGTAGTTATAGTAGATGTTATTGTTTTCAGCCATACTTGTCATATGGATACCAATTTCCGTACTGAAGGTGACGGTATTGTTCATGAAATAGCTACCATCACCATGCTCAACATATCCAAAACTACATTGGCTCACGCGGTTATTGATGAAAGTTGATGAATATGCTTCGGAATAGATACCACTAATGCAGTTCGTAATGGTATTGTTTTCAATTAGATTAAAAGTATTTACCGTTTCGAAAATTGCAATACCCAATGTGCTATTCGAGCTATCGATATACCCTTTGATAGTATTACTAATGACTTTGGCACCTGTAATGTTTTTGAGCTCGATTCCGCGATCTTCAAAGTCATAGATTAAGTTCTTCATGATTGTTGTGTTGATATTAGATGCAACAACTCCTGCTTTTACACTATGGATTTCACAATTCATGACTGTTCCATTACCACCCTTCATAAAGACTCCAGTGGTTAATGGAGTACCATATATAGTGCAGTTGTCAATAATGTAGTGAGCAGTTACGTTTTCATTGACGCGAATTCCTTGACCTGATATAATTTCGATATTGTAATTCTCAATCCTGAAAGGGGAAGATGGAGAACCATCACCTGGCCATGACTCAGCTATAGCCTGACTCAAGAAATCTGCATCATCATCTATGTATATTGGATCGTGGGTAATATGACCGGCTGGTATCATTACATCATTTTGTGTTATGTTATTTTGGTCAAAGCCCCCCATCATAGGTAACAAGAACAGAGTAAACATGAAAACCGTAAGTATCTTCTTTGAACTCACTATCTCCAAAACATATCCCTCAACATGTTGTGAATTCTACATCAAATTCGTACTCTAAAAGTCTTGTCTTCAGAAGGGAAATTCATCATTATCATTTCTCGTAACTGCTGATTGATATCATCAATTGTCAAAAGCATTATATCGGCACTTGATTTCCCTGTGATTTGCAAATGCGGAGGTTGCCAAGCCAGGTTAAAGGCGCAGGGCTCAGATCCCTGTCTCGTAGGAGTTCGCGAGTTC
>SOKL01000199.1 GCA_004376265.1 Candidatus Thorarchaeota archaeon | reverse complement strand
TGAAGAGCATTCTGCGAAAGTTAGAATCTTTACTCCAACTCTTGAACTACCCTTTGCCGGACATCCAACATTAGGTACAGCATTTGTCATGAAGCACAAAGATCTGATTGAAAAGAATCAACAGACAATTATCCTTGAGTTGGGTATAGGACCAATTCGAGTAGCAGTTCTTAATGAAAATAAAATACAGATGACCCAGTCTAAGCCAACCTTTGAGGATTCGTCTGACAATATCCGGGAGATTGCTGAAGCCATTGGGTTGACTGAAGAGGATATCGATTCCGATATACCAATTCAGAAAGTGTCTACTGGATCTCCTTATCTGATAGTTCCTATCAAGAAACTTCCCACTCTGAAGCAGGCGCGACCTCCATTTGGTGAAGATTTGAGAAACCTATCACTGCGTGAGATTGTGATATTCTCTACTGAAACCAAGTACTCTGATTCTCATGTTCATACAAGGATGTTTGCACCCGAAGCTGGTGTTCCCGAAGATCCAGCCACTGGTAGTGCAGCAGGTCCTTTGGGTGCATACCTTGAGAAACACAAAGTTCTAAGCAATCATCAGATTGGAGAACCAATACACATCGAGCAGGGATTTGAGATCGGTCGTCCTAGTCAGCTAGTAGTAAGAGTTCCAGACAAGAAAATGTCTGAGATTTACGTTTCTGGCAGGGTCAGACTAATTGCAGAAGGCACATTCTACCTTCCGTAGTTCCAGCTATTGCTAGGACATTGATTCATAACATTCATGTTGAAGTGAAACAAGACGAGTGCACGTCTTTACAATGGCTTTCTAAAGAAAATTTCTCCAATTCCACCCTCGTTCAATCCTGATATAATTCCACATTCCACGAATTCCACTGAGCGATGCCATGCTTGTGGTTCAGGTTCGTTTGCTTGTGATGAACTGAATAATTGATCGTGACCTCTACTCCGTAGAAATTCTTCCAAGAAGGAGAGTATCTTTCGACCAATTCCGTCGTTTCGGTATAATTCGATGATAAAGATTACACCAATATATGGGATATTTGACCAAAGGTATTCAAGCCGAAGATACCCAATCGGTTGTCCATCAAGCTCTGCAATGACAATCTCATCATTGACAATCTTGTTTCGAATCACTAGTTCAGTGACATGACTGTCTTCAACAACGCACCATTCAAGGTCTTCCGGACCAGCAAACCTAACAATAACTCTCTCATTCACACTCATCCTACTACACAGTCCCATCAATCCTTCCCTTCGGTGACTGATGTAGGTTTCGACTTCTCACTGTGTGAAAAATAAATTACAACCTACATGGATTTGATTACTTGCTGTATAGTTTCTTAATGACTATGACTATTACTACGACTCCTATCCCTGCAGCCATCACAACTAGTAATAGGGGATCTAGAACTGGATAAGGTTGAGGGGTAGATACTGGGGGAGTAATTCGTACCAACTCATTAGTTTCGTAGTAGCCAACTGTTGGATAATCCATGATTCGGATGTAAAGGTACGATATTGCACCATCCTGTAGAGAATACTCGTAAGTCGAATTAGAAACCATAGACGTGGTTTCGGACGTGTGATCAACCTCGACTCTCCAAGTAGAAGCTGCTAACAAAAAATCCAATCGATCTAATCCTGGATCTTGACTGTATTCTGTCAGAAGCTCCTCCATCAATGTCCAATTCCCTATTGGAACTGCTGTCCAATCAGTAGAGAAAGGAATGATTGAGCTATTTGAGAAGTATTTCTCGGCGTGGTTTATGTCATTCAAATATGAGAAGTGGGTTGTAGTAATCGGTCCCAAGTCGGTGATTTCTATGGATATGTTTTCAGTCCATGTGATTATGTTTGAGGTCGGTGATTCCTGAGTTGTGATTGTCCAAGTGTATTCAATCTGGTCACCTACCTCAAGTCCCCAGCTCAGACCTTGATTGCTTGATTGAGCGAACGCTGGTTGAATGTTAAGTATCAACAAGACTAGAATTAACCAGAAATACAATTCCTTCCTCATATTGACCCTCCTAATACATTGTGTTGGTCTTCTATGCAGAATATCAAATATATTAATCATATGTTCAATTTTGAGTTTGGTTCATTCTCTGAAGTCTTGATCTTTGTATTTTTCAGGATCAGCATCAAAGGTGTTCTTGCAGTAAGGAGCGCAGAAATAGTATCGCTTTCCATCATAGTCACTGATCAGTTCTGCTGTAGCGGTGATGACATCCATCTTACAAATTGGGTCAATCGCAATTTCCGGAGTCTCTTTTTCTGCTTTAGCATCATTTGAAGCATCATCCCGATAATCAGCGGGATTTGCTTCAAAGGTATCTTTACAGTATTGAGCACAGAAGTAGTATCGTTTTCCTTCAAAGTCTGAAAAGAGTTCAGCTGTTGCAATCTCTACCTTCATCTTGCAAATAGGATCGACTGCCACATCACCCTCACGGAAAGCAGCGGGAGGCGTTACTGTTTTTTCTACCTCTGAACTCTGGGGTTTAAATCTGTTCAGAGTCAGCGCGTTGGTTACAACACTAACACTGGATAACGCCATAGCAAGACCTGCAAACTGTGGTTGAAGATATAGACCAAATGAAGGGTATAGCAATCCTGCAGCAATTGGCAACAGAAAGATGTTGTAAATCAGCGCCCAGAAGAAACCCTGTTTGATTTTGGTCATCGTTCTCTTTCCAAGCTCGATACCAGTTACAACATCCATCAGGTCATCCTTTACAAGAACTATGTCGCCGGATTCAACAGACACATCGGTTCCTGAACCCATTGCAATCCCTACATCAGCTTGAGCCAATGCAATCGCGTCATTTACACCATCGCCGCTCATCGCGACAATCCGTCCTTGAGACTGAAGGTTTTTGACTTGTTCAGCTTTCTGATCAGGAAGAACTCCTGCAAGCACATTATCGATTCCGACAGTGCCCGCTATTGCTTTCGCAGTCACATCCTTGTCCCCGGTTATCATCCAGACCTCGATTCCCATGTCCTTGAGAGTTTGTACAGCTTGGGCTGAACTTGCTTTAAGCTCATCAGCTATTGCCAATACCGCGAGTTGATCTTTCTCAATGGCAGCATAGATTACAGTCTTTCCCTGCTGCTGGAGCATTATTGAATGATCCGAGACCTCCGAAAAAACTACTGAATTGTCAGACATGAATTGTTCACTACCAACGAGGACCAATTTCCCGTCAACTCTAGCACTGACTCCTTTTCCAGTTGTGTATGTGAACTCTTCCGAAGAAGGAATATCTATGCCTTTTTCTTTAGCATAATACACAACAGCTTCAGCTAAGGGGTGTTCACTATTCTTTTCGACTGCAGCGATAAGACGAAGAGCTTCCTCTTCTTTGATGGTACCAGTTGTAAGAATATCAGTTACTGTGGGTCGACCAATAGTGAGAGTTCCAGTTTTATCGAATACAATTGTATCAATATTGGGTATAGTTTCTAAACCATCTCCCGTCTTGATGAGAACTCCATGCTGTGCACCTTTGCCTATTCCCACCATAATTGCTGTAGGAGTAGCAAGACCAAGAGCACACGGGCATGCTGCAACTAAGACTGCAATTGTGAAGTTCAACGCTAAATCCCAATCGACATTCATAACGAAAACCCAGAAGAAATACGTAGCAAATGCTGCGATTAGAACAACAGGTGTAAAGACCTCAGCAATTGCATCGGCTTTTCGTTGGATTGCAGGTTTGTTAGTTTGTGCTTCTTCAACCATTCTCACAATCTGTGAAAGTACTGTGTCCTTACCTACTTTCGAAGCTTTAACTCTTAGTACGCCATTCTTGTTTACAGTACCTCCAATAACAGAATCATCTACATTCTTGTCCACGGGTAAAGCTTCTCCGGTAATCATCGACTCATCAACAGATGATTTGCCTTCGAGAACCTTACCATCTACTGGAACTCTATCACCAGGTCGAATCAATACAATGTCATCTACTTCAACATCCTCAATAGGGAGGATAATTTCTTCTCCATCCCTGATCAATGTCGCGACCTTCGCCTGTAGATCCATTAACCCACGAATTGCCTTCGAAGTTCGTCCCTTTGCCACTGATTCAAGTGTGCGTCCTAGAAGTATGAAAGTAATCAATAGAGCAGAGGCATCATAGAATGGGGAGTATCCTGTGAGAACGAAAGTGGTTGCCACAGAATAGAAATATGCTGCACTTGTACCCAGCATAACTAGAGTATCCATGTTTGTCTTGAAATGTCTAAGTCCTCGTAATGCAGCTTTATAGAAGGGATATCCACCAACAAACTGGACTGGAGTGGAGAGCAAAAACATGAGAAGCATACGCATTTCTTCGGCAGGAATGATTGCATCAAGAACGCCAAAATGAAGAAAGACAACAGGTATTGTTAATATCAGAGAGAATGTGAGGAGAATTGAGTAGTATCGTATTTCTTTCTCACGTGCGAGAGATTCCCTATCTCCTTCTGAAGTTTCTGAAGCTTCAATATCAACTCCGAGTTCTTTTAGCGTTTTTCGAACAATCTTGAAAGTGACTAGATCTTCATCATATTCCAATAACAATCGATTCGACTTCGGAAATGTTTTGGTTGAAATCACTCCTGGTAATACATTCAATGAATCAATTATCAGAGACCAATCCGCTTCTGTTGGTTGTCCTGAAATAGAAAGAGTCATTGTTGCTCTTCTAGCCCGATAACCTGTAGAATTTACCGCACTCTCCAAGTCGGACCGATTTACCGCATCGGGGTTGTACTCAACTACTGCTTTTTCATCTAGAAGGCTTACTGAGGCTTTTATTACACCATCTTGGGAGAGCAGAGACTTCTCGATTGTGGCAACACACGACGCGCAATGCATTCCTTCGATCCGCATTGTCAATCTTGAAGATTGATCTGTAACCTTGTTTTGCTCGGACATTTCTGTTCACTTCATCTCGTCATTTTGTAAGAGGGGCTGATATATATCTGTGTCGATATATAATCACAGATATATCTATGTCGATATATAAGGTTATTGTAATGAGTGAAATGAAGTAGTCACCTTTCATAGACTATTCTTGAAAGCTCTAGCACAATGAACACAGCAGAAAGTAAGCTTTTCATCGTCCACCATCTCATGATGAGCCCCTTCATAGACTTTAGCTCCACAACTAGCACACGTTTCAAGACTAGGCTCTAAAGCTGATACTGTAATCGCCGCGAATCGTTTGAATAATCGACTACAGAACCTTTTTCCTTTACGGGTCAATGAATATACAATCTTAGGTCGTTTCCCTGTTGACTCATCTTTCTTCTCAACAAACCCCTTAGATTCAAGGGTCTGCAAAAAAGGATAGAGTGTGCCTGCACTCAGGGTTTTTCCAGTTCGCTGTTTGAAAGCTCTGATCATACCATATCCATGATTAGGACTTTCATTCAACAGTATCACAATATAGAACTGCGAGAAGTCGGAAAGAATATCCTGAAGCTCGGATGCTTGCTTTGACTGGGTGTCTGCAGATTTACTCATTTACGAATCCTCTCTCTTTGAAACTATGATAGTTCTTGATAGTTACAACTTATAATATCTGTAAGGATATATCGTGCAGGATATATATCTGAAAATACACTAATAACATTTGTCATGGACACATGAAACCTTTTCAAGAATCATCCGACGAAGTGATCGCTCTCTTTCTCTTTGTTGGCTTCATTCATCATCCGAAGAAGCTCGTGAAAAGTATCTTGAATATTAGCCCCAGTCTTAGCTGATGTTTCGCGAAAGATTGCTGGTACGCTAAGTTTCTCAATGAAGTACTCAGTGAACTGCTGGCCTTCTTCAGGTGTGACGTATTTGCTCTTGTCCAAGCTCTCTCGGAGATCTATTTTGTTGCCGATAATAACCGTAGGTGGCAATGGACCCATGTTTTTGAACGCCTCAACGAACCATTTTGAGGCATTATCAAAGGTCTCGCGGTTTATCACAGAATATACGAGCAGGATTCCGTTACACCCTGAATAGTAGTGGCCTCTAACTTTCTCGAAGGTAGGCTGACCTGCGAGATCCCAGATAATAAATTTCACAATATCCTGCTCAAAGAGAACTCGTTTTGTAGCAAGATCAACTCCAATTGTAGCAAGATGTCCTTCAATGAAGTCCTCTCCAAGATAATTTCGGCGAATACTTGTCTTCCCGACTGCTCCATCTCCAATCAGGACTGCTTTCATGATTTTGCTACCGTCGTCTTGATCCCGCATTGTAAGATTCTCCTAGGTGCCTTCGAGGTGTTTATTGTTCACAAGCCCTCCCGTTTTTAGTGAATACAGGAAAATCAAAGCTTGACGCAAAATAAGGTTAGTGTTACAGAATAAAAAAGTGAGCTAATAAAAGAATTAGTTGAAATTATTTAAACTGAGACCGAATTTTGTGAGTCAAGTTTCTTGGGCGAACTTTCCCGACCTCGATTTTTTCACAAGAATGGAAATCTGCGAAATCAACTATCCCTCTTTTCAAACGATCAAGTCCTTGGGAGCTTTGCAATTCTTTGTTCTCCAGGTATAATGCCTTGATCTCAAGAATCCCTGTCTTTCGATGGGCCTTAGCATCCAACCTACCAGCTAAGTCAGTTCGGTCAAGGATAGGAAGGACAAAGTAGCCATAGACTCGATCTGGTGCGGGTACATAACATTCAATCTTGTAGTCAAAATTCCAAATTCGTTTTGGAAACAATCGTTCTCTCAAGATGTTGTCAAAAGGAGTCAAGAACCTCACAGGTGCATTATCACTATCAAAGAAGTTTGCTGTTTGAAGATTGTCAACAGTCTTTGCTATTGCGAAGTACCGGTCAGAGAGATTCGCGACAGCAATTTCCACCAGGTGTCCATCCTTAACCCTCTGATCAAGAAAAGATTCAATCTGTTCTTTCCGCCCATTCCAAATCTTTTGCGAAGGAAGCTTATTGTGATACGTCCGGATGTCATCATAACATCCAACACCCAATGAACCGAGTGAACTATCAATAATGAATTCTGCTGCTTCTTCATCTGTTATTGGTTCCGAATCAACGTGATCCGGCAGCACACGCTCAGTCAAATCGTAGTATTTTTGGAAACCTTTTCTGTACGCAACCATGAGCTTTCCCTGTGTGTAGAGATGTTCTAGTGCACGCTTCTCTACCTTCCAATCCCACCAGCCAGTTGTATCAGTTTTTCTTTCGCCAATGGATGCGCTGTTTGTAACTCCATTCTTCTTTACATGTCGATAAACTTGCTTGAGCGTGTCTTTGTGTTCTAGTGCCCATTTCTTGCCGCGAGGTCCAGGATAGAACTTCCTACGCCAGGTATAGAATGGATAGCTTTCCATTGGCATGAGACACATTGCGTGAGACCAGAATTCAAACAACTTACCGTTTTTCTCGTGCTCCCAAATCTCTCCTTCTTTGTACTTAGGAAATCGATTGAAAGTGATTAGATTGTGACTGCGGGAAACAACAGATATTGTGTCAATCTGGATATTGTGAATACGATTAGCAACATCCAATACAGATTTGCATTGTTTGTTGGTTCTGAGACCCTGAACATCCAAAACAAACCTTCTTGCATCTTCAACAGTTATCTCAATCATGACAGATTCAGCAATGAATTCCTACTGATAATATCATCCCTCAAAGATAATGAGAACTTCAAATGAAGACAAATCTACGATCATATTTCTCTTTTAGCCGCTCAACCATCTTCACTTTCATTTCGTAGGAGAGAGTAAGAGCAACTGAATATGCTCTCTCATTGATCGAGTAGTCTGGCAACAATGCCTTAAGGTAAATCAACCATACCGGAGATATTCGGAGTCACACCAGATGAATCAGCAAGATATGGCTGAAGCAAATACATTGGAGTTGAAGACATATTTCCAAGAGCTCCTTGATGAGGAGAGTGAGCATGGAGATATTGGAGCGACTGGCTTCAAGGTAGTGTATGATCAATTGATGGATTCCCAAAAAGATAAGCTTCGGGAAGTTTCAGGAGAGAAATTCGACTCCCTTTGTGAATCCGGGTCAATCATAAGCATTGGAATTCCTTACAAAGACCCAACGATTGATTATATCAACGACAAACAAAAAGGAGACCCCGATTACCAACTCTGGAATGAATATGCAAAGGAGTATCACAGAATCTATCAAGTCTTGAATCGTATGTCAGTTGCGATTGCATCTCGTTTTAACGGAATTCCACTCAAGTCAACTATTGGGGGGATAATTGGTGAAATCGACCATGTGCATGATTACTTCCCTATGGTCATTTCGCATAGAGTCGTAGCTGAGAACTCAGGGATTGGATGGCGTGGAAAGAACCAGCTTGTCATTCACGAGAAGTTCAGTTGTGCCATAAGATTCTCATCCGTGATCATATCAATTCCTGTAATGCACGGAGAGAAGATGGAATCAAAATGTGGAGATTGCACAGCCTGTGAAGATGCTTGTGGTTTCATTAGATTTCGTGAAAAACTTCCAGATTACCGTGAAAGCTGTCGAAGGTATATTCTGTTTCTAAAATCGAAAGGTATCGAAAAAAGCATCTGCGGCAAATGCATCAAAGCATGTTATCGGAGCAGCAAATTCCGTATGCGCTTTTCTCTCTAGACTCCGAAATTTCTCTTGGACTCACTCCACCAAGATCCCCATTCTTGCTTCATTCTATCTCGCTCTGATGGGATTGAACCACCTACAAATGAATACCCAGGATTTCCAAGAGCTCGTCGTAACATTACAATCTGTCCTACATGGCCCAAATAATGAAGTGCAATTCGTTGAATACTCGTCATCAGAGTTTCGTTAATCTCAGGAAAAATCACTTGTTGGAAGTCATCATTTTCTAAATCTTCGAGATATGTGAAACCCATTTCAGACACTTTGAGATAATCATCAACAAGCTCTGAGAAAGTGAAAGGTGGATTCGTTCTTTTAATTTCCTCTTTTGTAGTTCCATACCTGTAATAGTGAGATACATCCTCAGAAAGTAACTTGGTGTCTTGGCATGTTTGACATAGAACCATGTGAAAATGAACCACACAATGACCCACTATCCAACTGATGGAATTCAACTCGGGATTGATTTGTTTGTGCACTTCATCGGGGTGAATTCCCTTGAAAGAATACAGAAGGTTAATTTCTGCTATCTTCAATAAATCGATTGTACTCTTTTTCATTATACGCACTAGCACATGTGTAGCCTACATCACTGAAATAAATCTGAGCATTCAAGATGGGAATAATCAAAGCGATGCTGTAAAAAGGGGGTATTCAAATTACAAACTTACGGGAAGACAATGAAGAATCAGACAGCTTTTGCACTGTGTTTCATTGGAGGGTTGTTTCTAATCCTTGCAGGATACAATCATGGCATTGGAACAATCTTCCTGATCTATGGTGTTCTTCATTCCATAACTGCTCTTGCTCCCTACTACATGATCATTGACATCATACTAACAATCCTCGGTTTGATCGCATGGTCTGGAGGATATGCAGTTATCATAGGAGGCTATCTCCTTACAAAATCTCACGTGAGAATAGGAAAAACCGTTATTGCAATCGCCGCTGGTTTCGGTTTGATCAGTTTAATCCTTACTATTGTATGGTGGTTCCTTGTTGGAGGTGTAACAGGACTCCTTCTATTGGTTTGGTTCATTATGAATTCAATTTGGGCAATCGGTCTTATCCTGACAATCATTGCTAGAAGCATTGCTCGATAATTTGAAACTACAAGTCGCGGATTCAGAGGGAACTAGTCACAATTTCTTTGAACCCTCGCGAATCACCAATTTAGTCATCCTCTCTCTATTCATATCAAAGTACTTTCGTACTAGACCAGGGTCTCTCTTACTTAACTCTCGCAACACCCAGCCAGCAGCTTTTCCAACAAAGAACTCCTCATCGGAAATATGTGGGGTAACAGCCTCGAGTATCGTTTCATTGAAGTCGGTTTTATAATGAGTTTTCAACGCTAGGTGGAGGAAAGGTAGAACGGAAGCTCTTCTTCGCCAGAAGTTATCTGATGTTCTCCACGCTTTGAGAGTTCTCT
>SOKL01000355.1 GCA_004376265.1 Candidatus Thorarchaeota archaeon | reverse complement strand
AGTTTGTACAAATAACAATCAACGGTTGGTAGGTCAAATACAACCTAATGAACGGGCACAAACCACTCCTCAAGGGAGATTTGAGACTGCGTATCAAGAATATTCTCATTCGAATATAGTCGTCTTAAGAAACGATTGTACCCATCAACACTGTCTGTTCGAATTGTTGCAAAGAGACTATAGTCTTCACTTGTTCTGTGGAGATCCCAGACCTCATTCATTTTTCCGATCATTCTGGCTGTTTGCGCAATTGAACCTGGTTTGGGTTTGATTTGTAAAAAAAACTTGATAGACTGATTGAGGATTGAGAACTTGATATCAATAGAGTATCCAACAATGGCTCTTCGATCTTCGAGTCTCCTCATCGCTTTTGAAACTGCAGGTTGACTAAGACACGGTTCCATTCTATTTCCAATCTCCTTCTGTGAAAGTGGGAAGGGATTATCCTCAGTAGGAGCTTGACGGTATATTGTTCTCATCAACTCCCAGTCTTTTGTAGACACAGGTTGAGGTCTCGGTGGCTGGTTCTCTAATGTGAACCCATGAGTCTTGTAAGTTGTAAGGACTTGAACAAGCTGATATTTGCCGGCTTTCGATTTTGCCACGACTTGGTCGACTCGATCTAGGAATTGCTCGAACGTTCCTGAACCACGAAACCGAAAGAGGCCTAGGAGTGAATGGTCACCTGATATTCCATCCAGCGACTCCAAATCTGCCATCTCCAACAGACCTTGACTTACATCAAGCTCACGTGGGTTGGTCTTAATCAGAAGTATAGTATTGCGTTCTGCATAGACTTGTGCAGGATCAAAGACAGTCACATAGGCCAAGAGCGCATTTTTCCTCACCAGCTTTCGAATAGTCCGAGCTACCCAATTACGACTCTTTCCTACTCTTTCACCCAGAATAGCTAGGCTCAATCTTGAGTTCTCTAGAAGAACCTTCAAGAGCCTCTGTTCACTGTCAGTAATATTTTGCACTATCTGAACCTCTTTTTCGTGCAAATCATTCTTTGCTACGATGTAGGATTCATATATGTTATTCTCTCCCCTCGGGCCTGTGATTTAGATGACTGAATATAAAGTCAAAGATATTGGTCTTGCTGAAGAAGGCAGGATGCTAATTGATTATGCTGAAAAGAACATGCCAGTTCTCATGCATTTGAGGGAGAAATACTCCAAAACACAACCCTTGAAGGGAATGAGAATCACTGGATGTCTCCATGTAACTAAGGAAACTGCGGTACTGGTTGAAACTTTACGAGCTGCAGGTGCAGAGGTTGCATGGTCTGGCTGTAATCCCCTCTCAACTAATGATAAGGTTGCAGCAGCTCTTGCTGCAAATGATGTGTCAGTCTTTGCTTGGCACGGTCTTGATACAGAGGAATACTACTGGTGTATTGAACAGACTTTGAAGATCAAACCCACCCTAACTCTAGATGATGGTGCAGATCTCATCTTTACACTACATCAGAAGTATGAAGAGTTGATACCGAATCTTCACGGTGGTTCTGAAGAAACTACAACTGGTGTCATTAGAATTAGAGCAATGGCAGATGATGGTAAGCTCAAATACCCAATCATGGCAGTAAACGATGCAGACACAAAACACCTGTTTGACAATGTATATGGAACAGGTCAGAGTGCCTTTGATGGAGTATTAAGGGCGACTGATATGTTGATAGCTGGGAAGACCGTTGTTATTGGTGGATATGGTTATTGTGGACGCGGGATGGCTCTACGAGGAAAGGGATTTGGTGCTGATGTGATAGTTACCGAAGTGGACCCTGTACGCGCATTGCAAGCGAGAATGGATGGCTATCAAGTCATGAAGATGGATGATGCCGCTTCAAAGGGAGATCTCTTCCTGACAGCAACTGGGATGAAAGATATCGTTACTGGCGCTCATATGCGGAAGATGAAAACCGGCGCGATTCTTGGAAATCTGGGTCATTATAACGTTGAAATAAACGAACCAGATTTGATGGCACTTAGTAAAAGTAAGAAAAGAATCAAACCTTGTTTGGATCAATATATTCTCAAAGATGATAGAATAATCTATTTGTTGGGAGAGGGAAGGCTTGTCAATCTTGCGTGCTCGGTTGGACATCCCAGCTCCGTAATGGACCTCTCATTTGCCTCACAGTTCAATGCCATGATTTGGCTAGCGAAGAATGGTAAAGGTTTGAAACCAGCGGTGTATGAATTCCCCAAAGAACTGGATTATGAAACTGCCTTGATGAAGCTCCAGACTATGGGAATAAACATTGACGAATGGACCGAAGAACAGAAACGTTATGCAAAAGCATACAACGAAGGAACTTGAGAAACTATGTTGGGGAATCTTCCCCCAACACTTCTTTGTTGCCATTTGGTTCTATTGCAACTTATCATCGCTGCCCGTTGGATCATTATTTTGCAATCGTTCGGCTTCTTTTCTTGAGTGCTCAAGTTTCTTACGAGCTTTATCCACTTTATCTTTATGACGTTTCATCCACCCATTCAGATGCTGTTTCTTTCGCTCATCATTTGGAGAAGCTATTAATCCCCACAACGCAACATAATCTTCTGAAGATGCTCGCGTGTGCCATTTCACAGAAACACGATCTGAGGAAATAGATCTTCTAATCTCTCCAGGATTCTGTTCCGAAGTCATGATTCCATTCGCTGCACAGAGGTGTTTTTCATCTTCAATATAGTCTGAAGGATTCTCCCTTATGATACAGTCCAACTCTTCAGCTTTAGCTGCATTCTCAGGACTGTCAGATTCCATGAATCGCTTCAGGTCACCCATTGT
>SOKL01000215.1 GCA_004376265.1 Candidatus Thorarchaeota archaeon | reverse complement strand
TTGGCGATGTTGAATCCTTTATGCTGGGCGTCCAATTCGCCATCAATTGCTGCCTGGAGAAGTTCAGCACCAGAGGAGTATATGGTAATATTCACCCTATCGATGTATGGCAATTGGTTATAGTCCGTGTCAATCTTCCAATAATACGGATTGCGCTCCATAATCACATATGTGGAATTTTCATCGAATGCGTCTTGGTATGTCCATGCGTGTAACGTGGGTATGTCTGGATTAAACAACCAATTTCTCTTGGCTTTATATAGTCCCACCCAGTCGCTCTGTCCTGATTCGTTAACCAACTCGTCAATCCCCTCTGGATTGTAATCAGGATGAAACTGACTCAAATAGTGCTTGGGTCGGAGTGTAACTTCATCAGATTTTGTGTCTGCAAGATGGAAAAGGAATTGACCATATGGACCTGGGAAGCTGAACTTGACTGTGTAATTATCGATTTTTTCTACAATAGCGGGAGTGTCATTCATTAAGAAATGATTTCTCCATTTGCTGTATAGTTCTGCATTAAGAAGGTCTGCTTCATACCAGAACATAATGTCATCTGCAGTGAAATTGACTCCGTCTGACCACTTCATTCCCTCACGAAGATGAAATGTATATTCACTCGCATCTGCATTGACCTCTACCGACTGTGCCACGCCGGAGATTACTCGAGACCATGTTGAATCCCACCTCAGTAGATTTTCATAACCAACATATACTCTGACTAGATTTGATAAAGATCCGCCCACATTTGATGCCCCCAATCGCCAAGTTCCACCGTAAACTCCGACCTCATCAACTGGTTGGATCAACATGGGATTGGTTGGTAAGCGTTCCTCAACCGGTAGCAATGTTCCATTCTCAACAAGAACCTTCAACATCGGAGCCTCGTCATACAAAGGATCTCCTGGACCACCATTCCCACCTGGTGGATCAATTACGGTGAACCAAATCAATGCACCAGCAATTGAACTCACGACAATTATAACGATTACAGAAACCGAGGTTGCTCTTCTCACTATTGGTTTTCCCCTTATCTTCCGAAATTGAACCGATGAGTTTATCGAATTCTTACTAAATAAATTATTTGTGATTGTAATATTCAAATAATATGGAATAGATTCCAGCTCGCTAATTCATTGTGAAACTGACTGTATTGGTTATCTTGCGAATGTGATGATAGAGTGAGTGAATCACTCATTCAAGGATACAAGCCAAGTGCTACCACTATGAAAAAGTAGATGATTGTAATGGGTTGAAAGATGATGTACAAAATGTTCAGAGGACTTTCCAAACCACCAGGTGGCAGAAGGATTGCCAAATGCATCATCACGGTCCAGACAAATCCAAGTATCACATTTGAATTGAAGTGAGATACTCTCCTACATGGACCGGACTGAAAGGTTTCTTCCTCGAATATGAATCAGATTGTCAAGAACTCAATCAAATCAGATCTAATGTCTGCGGAAACAGGAAGATGAAAATGATGTTTATCGGAAGAAATATGATCCTTAAAGTATTGACTATATCATCAACACCAGCGGGTAGCGGAAAGTATCCCCAATACATAAAGTTCAAGACAAATCCAAGTATCACATAAAGTAGTACAACGATTCCAAGTTTCTTCAATAGACCCAATGTGAGTCGCTCCAAACTGTTACTTCAGATAGACCCCTATTAATAGTATATGATTATTATGCGCCATCAAATTCTATTTCTAAACATTCCACACATGTTCAATTGAAAGTGTATGAAAACATGTTCCAGACAGGCAAATGCCAAAACTTGTTATGCTCGTAATCCCAACTGAAGAGAACAAGACAATTGCTTGCAGCGAATTTCCTCCAAGTAAGTAAAACGAAGCAACTACATTTCCACCTACTATTGACAGCAAACCCAAAATAACCACAAACAAAGTACCATAGGCAAACCGAACTAGAATCCACCCCATTTTGTCGCTCTTGTTTACCAGATTCAATACAAGCAGTATTTGTCCCACCAAGAATCCAATTCCAAGAATCACTAAGATCCCTGCGATATTCTGTATCGCTAGATTACCGAGAATCCCGAGCAAACTAAAAACAAGGCTTAGACCGAGTACAGCATTTGTCATGATACTATAGTATCTGGAAAATGTCTTGGTCTTCAGTACGTCTAAGTTCTGCATTCCTCATCCACCTCCAAGCTCCAATGCTATGAACCGTTCAATGTAGTAGGTTGAAATCTGTCCCCCATAGCTTTGGAACAGGAAATCAAATGCATGGCCTGCCCATGGTATTGTTATCAGTAGACACTTTTTACCCAAGCTTGTTGCATACTGATAGAAGCTCACCCCTTGTGTATGATAGTCCGCTAATCCATCCTTACTTCCGTGAACGATCATGATAGGAGGAGTGACGGTGCTGTTTGTAATTAGATACGCAGCAGACATTTTGTTATACTGCTCTTCAATTGGAAGATTTCCTTCCATAAATGAATCAAAAACGCTTGATTCAGTTCTAGTAAAATTCGTGGGAGGATAGATCCATATTCCTCCTTTTACGACCATACTCGCAGAGAAATTACCGGCATAGAGTGGGTTCTTGTATCCAAGAGTGACCAAAGACGCCATATGCCCACCAGCTGATCTACCTACTACAAAGACATTGTTCATATCAGCTAGATATTTCGAACTATTGAGTTCCAGCATTTTTGTGAATTCGCCAATATTTTCAATCTGCTGTTGGAGTGTGTAGCTCCCATTGTACTTCGGACTAAACGCCCCTGCCAAAGCTGTAAATGCTCCAAAAGTGGCAGCTTCCTCCCCTGACAATGTATCTGTATCAAACAAACCGTACTGAAGGTCAAACACAGCATATCCCTGTGACGCAAAGTATCGATTGAAGAGAATCACATTGATGCGTCCTTTATCTCCAATGACCCAGGCTCCGCCGTGCAACGTAATTATCACCGGGAACGGTCCTTCACCTGAAGGCTGGTACCAATCAAAGAAGAAACTATCAACACCATTGTCCAAGTATTGTATGTTCTCTTCTACACTGAATCTTGATTCATCAATAGGCATTCCATAGATATTGTCATACAGAGAATATGGTACAGGTCTCATCGATAAGGTGTCTAAGTTGGCATATGTAGTTCCGTAAGTCCCACTCATCTGACTTTCTGCTGTAGCTATACCTCCTGGAATTGCCGCATAAGGAATGATGGCACTGGAAAACAAGAACACACAGAGTGTAGATACTATGATCATCTCTCTACGTTTCTTCATGAACGAGAATCTGATGATGATGATTCCACAACTAATGTAAATGACTGATAGTGCGGGAGCAATTGAGGGATAAAATAGTGCGATAAGCCAACCAAAGAGAGATGTATCAAAGAATAGATACAACACAGTGACCAGTGTAAAAACCGCAAGCATGAAGTAACATAGAAACAGAAACAAGAAACGTAGGATTCTTTTAGGACTCATGCTTGAACCGCCTTGGGCTTGCTAGGACAATGTCACTTCAAAATTACCATAGTATAAGATTTCGCATTATCACTACAATCATTGACTTGAATCAATGAATTGTAAGTCAATCGAGAACTCATCTGAGAAACCAACCAAGCTCTCAGCAGTTCTTTCATCGATAGGTATACCATTCTTGGATCGCCGATCGTGCTCCTCAAATTCTTTCTCACCATGTACAAATATCCTACTTTGTCCATCCGCCTTCTCAGCATTTTTCATGCGATTGATCATATCATCCATTCTGGTTTTGTACAATTCAATATCAATGAAAAATGAAGGATCCAGGGCCATGAAGAAATGCCCTACTCTGGGATGTTTCGCTTTACCGTCCTCAGTGAATGCTACATCTCGAAGGATATTCGACCCGGACATGACTCCACAGAGAATCTCAACCATCGTTGCCAAACCGTATCCCTTGTGACCACCATGTAGCTCACCTTCGCCACCTAGAGGAAATATACCGCCTTCGCCAAGACCTCTGTAAAGATTGGTTAGGACTTGTGAGGGATTGTCTGTACTTTTTCCATCTTCGTCAGTTGCCCATCCTGGTGGAATGTCCTTTCCCAATCTATCATGCACCTCAAGTTTTCCACTTGGAACAACACTCGTTGCTAGGTCCATTACCCATGGCTTCTCTGTTTTGGTTGGAGAGGCAAAGGCAATTGGGTTAGTTCCAATCAATGCATTCTTACTGAATGTAGGAACAACCAATGGTTCTGAGTTAGTCATTGAAATACCAATCAGATCTTGTTCTAAAGCCATCATGGCATAATATCCAGCAAAACCATAATGATTGGAACCAAAGACAGTAACAATTCCAACACCTGTGTTCCTTGCTTTTTCAATTGCTGTCTTCATTCCAAGGACTCCGACAGGTTGTCCCAATCCATTCATTGCATTGATATTCGCAATGACCGGGCTCTCTTTTTCAACAACAGGTTTTGCTTTAGGGAGCATGTAACCAGTTCTGATACCTTCGACATATCGTTTGAGTCTACCAACACCATGCGAATCAATTCCTCGCAGATTAGATTTCACAAGATTATCTGCAACACAGAATGCATCCTCTTCCGAGGCTCCCATTTTCATCATTACTTGTTGGGAGAAAACTAGTAAATCCTGGTGATGAATTAGTTTTGCTGTCATTGTCTCTCAGTTCCTGTTATAGATTATCGATAGATAAGCACTCTGCATTCCAAAATACGAAAAATATTCTATACTATGAAGATAATGTTTATATTCCGAACTCACAAAAGGGAAATTGGAGTCGACAATGTCTAGAAGGGATTGCCAAATTACACATTCAAACTAATTTCCTATCTAGTCGTATTCAAAGCTCCCTTTCTTTTCCTAAGAGGTTCACTCAACTAGGACAGAATGTGTTCATTTTTCTGGAGGTACATAAACAATGAGGGATTGTCAAATCAAGTTATGATGGAGTTATTGTATTTCGAGAGTATTCGTTGTATCTCACAACAGAGAATCTAGCTTTTGAACTGATCGTGGTTGAAAGGATTCCGACAGAAAGTACGCTGTCAGATTTTCAGAGAAGAGTTTCTCCTGTACTAGGGAAAAGAAAATCCCTGGTGTTACGATTTCAAGAAGTGTGGTGACCAAATGAAAACAATAAATCTAGTGTCAATTAGTTTTCCTGGCAGAGACCTTTGCCTCGGACCAGTGAGTATCAAAAGATATGCATTGAAAGATGATGGGATAGCTAGTAATTACAAAATCAGTATTTTCCAATATGATCTTGGAACACCAATTAATGACATTGTAGAGAGTCTGACCAGAAAGAGGGCAGATATCTATGGATTCACTGCATATGTATGGAACATAAAAGATGTTCTAGAAATCTCAGAACGATTGAAGAAAAACCTTCCAGAAACAGTTGTAGTGCTTGGAGGTCCCGAAGCCAGTGGAATGGCTAAAACGCTCATGGAAGATAACCACTATCTTGATTTCATATTTGCAGGAGAAGGAGAAACAGCTTTTAGATCATTTCTATCTGGAAACAATTTGAGTGATGTTCCAGGATTGGTCTATAGAAACGATTCCACTGTTGTTGAAAACCCCGAGGCTGAATTTGTCAATCCTGATGAACTCTCATTGCCGTATGAATGTGAGGATTATCGCGACTACCTCGATAACTCCCCAACAACAGTCAGAGCTGCAATTGAAACATCAAGAGGATGTCCATTCAATTGTGGGTATTGTACTTGGGGACGACAAAGAATGCGATACTTTGACCTTGAAAAATTAAGACCTGCATTCGATTACTTATTCCAACACCCGAATGTTCGTACAGTGTACATCACAGATTCCAATCCATTCCTACGACGGAAAAGAACGATTGATCTAATTGAGATGTTGATCGAGCTCAATGTTCACAAGAAATCAGTGACTTTTGAATTAAGTCCGGAATACATGTCCGATGAGAAAGTATTGGACCTCTTGCCGCAACTCTACAATGACGAGTTTGCTTTGGGGGTTCAGTCTACATCTCCACAAGTGTTAAAGCTCATGAATAGGAAATTCAATTCGGAGAAATATCGAAAAAACATCATGTTGATGAAAGAGCGAAATCCAAATGTTAGACTTTGGTTCAGTCTGATTATAGGACTACCTGGGGATAACTATACACAATTTGTTGATTCACTTGATTATGTGGTCAATCTTAATCCGGAAGGAATCTATGTGCATGAGTTGCTTTGCCTTCCTGGTTCAGATTACTATAAAAATCCAGAAAAATATGGTATCAAGTTCATGGCAGACGCACCGCACAAGATACTCACGAACCAAACATTTCCACAGGAAGAATATGATCAAGCCAAGTTGCTTTCGTATTTTGTCTATCTACTTCATCACTTTGACGAGATGCGAAATGGAATCTATGAGCAAAGAACTAAACAAAACGGAATGAGGTTGGTTGACTACTATACTAGATTTGAAGCATATCTCAATGGTAGAGTCGATTACCTTGTAGGTCGAGATATTCAGGATGTTACTTCTTGGTTCTTCGAGGCAATAGCCCAGGAATTCATGAGTGATACAAGTAGAGTTGAGCAGCTTCAGAATCTGTACCAACAATTCATGTTGGAGGAGGCATGGCGATAATGGAAGCGTATGTCAGACATGGTTCATTTGTGGAATCACTAGGAGCTCCACGAGTCTTCGCACATGATATTGGCACTCTGAGAGGCTTTGGTGATATCCTTCATCAAGTTCCTGGTATAAGGAAATATGATCGAACGACAGCAATAGCTAGACCCGATGATGTTGTGTTTCTAAAATCTGCTCCAGACAAGACGTATCTCCAATGGTTAGGTGAGGTAGGATTAGGCTCCAAGAATATTGTGGTCATTAATGGAAGGGAGGACGTATCATTACCAGAGAGAATCATGAAGAACGGAGGTAAGAACACGTTAGATCAACTTCTAGGTGATTCACGCAATGGAGCAGTTTTCAGTCCATATTATGGGGGTCGACTAGAGAGAAGAACCAGTGATTACCTTGGTCTGTTCATGTATTCACATACCGAACTAGCTGAAGAACTGGATAACAAAATTGGTTTCAAACTAACCTGTAAGAAATTAGGAATACCGGTTGTCAAAGAATCAATTATTGATACATATATGACTGAATCTGAAATGGCTCGTGTAATTCAACAGAGATTAGAAAAAACAGGCAAAGTCATCCTTAGAGGAGAGTATGGAGCATCAGCTTCTACGATTCATGTTCTGAATCACGTGGACACATCGTTTCTCCAAGGACTTCGGAAACGATACCCAACTAGAGACCGTTTTCTTGTTGAACCGTTTTTTGAGACTCGCTCCTCTCCATCATCTGTGTGGTTCATAAAGCGCGATGGTTCAATTATACATCTTAGAACCTCAAATCAGATCCTAGAGAACGGTATATCACATCTTGGAAATGAGTTTCCAGTTCAATTTGATGAGGGTTTTGTCGACAGAATGTCTTTCAGATTTGCTCAGTATCTTGCAAAGAAGGGATTCATTGGTCCGTTTGGTTTAGATTATATCGAAACAGAAAAGGGAATCTTTGCCACTGAGTGTAATCCTCGAATGACCGGAGCGATTTATCCCTGGGAGCTTGTATATCTACTCGAACAGAAAGGGTCTGTACGAGCAGCTCGGTCAGAGAATATCAAATTGCCTCATGGATGCAGAGAGTTCAAAGTCCTCAAGCAGCTTTGGAATGATGTGTTATATGATGGCAAATCTTCTGAGGGAGTTGTTATTCCATACAATGTTGGTCCGATAAGAACAGGCAAAGTTACAGTACTCTGTACAGGTGATTCAACAGAATCTGTCATGGGACTGTTATCCTATATAAAATCAAAGTTAGAGTCCATAGAAATGTGAGTTTTTTCAAATTAGGACTCTTGATGAATACGTGTTGCGTTTGGTCCTATCCTAATTCACCAGTAAACACTCATTTCTTGATTCGTCCTAGCTCTGATCTTTCAAGAGTTATGAGGTCTAATCTCTAACACCAAGGAGTACTGAGTCCTCTAAAGCCTGAATACCTCTCATTTGATTGGCTTCCATAGCAATGTATTGATTCTCTTCTAGTTCAACCTCTTGGTCACCGGATGTGATGATCGCCCTACCCTTCAATACAAGGAAGAAGGCAGAGTGAGATGCCATGTGAGGAGGAATGCTTCCTCCCTTACCAAGAGATATTCGTATAATGGTGTATCCCTCTCTTTCTACAAGAACCAATTTGTTTGGACCCTTCGGGAAAACTAGGTTCTCGAAAATATCGCTACTTGTCATGATTATCAGTAGATGGAAAATCACTTTAGTATATAAACAATAGTTAATAGACATAATCAAATTAGGGATATAATCGATCCCCAGTTGCCGATACTCAATTGAAGCTCGTCTCTGTATAGTTTCACGTATCCTTCATCGATTCGAATATTCGAATTGACTCTGACCTGTCGAATCTTATCATTCCAAAGTACAAGCTTGATTGAACCTGTATCGTCCCTCAAGGTTGCATCCGCCACCTTTAGTTCCTCTCCGGTTTTTCTAGACTCTACTGTGCGAGTATCTGCAATTTGATTCACATGCCCCTCGACAATTATTCTTTGCTGACCATTGTGAATGTTACCGATCTTTGACATTGCTTTTGGTAATCCATCCCCAAATCTTTTCTCGTAGTAGTTTCCAGCCCAAGAGTGTTCGTGTGTTGTTCCAATCTTTATGAATCCAATCTTCTGATAGAATGGATTCGTTCGTAGATTCCATTCCGGAGTTCCCAACGCCCACAAGTCAGCGGATGGATACATCTGCCAGATGAGCTCAAAGGTTTTCGAACCTATCCTTCCTCTCATATGGTCTGGATCTATCCAAATCCTTTCACATATTTGGTAATCAGGACCTCTGTCGCCTACTATAAACCCGCCAACGATAGTGGTTCCTTTGATTATCTTGTAATACTGCAAATAGCTATTCTTGATCTTATCTACGTTCCATTCAATGGA
Source organism: Candidatus Thorarchaeota archaeon (assembly GCA_004376265.1). Taxonomy (GTDB): domain Archaea; phylum Asgardarchaeota; class Thorarchaeia; order Thorarchaeales; family Thorarchaeaceae; genus SMTZ1-45. Next base: position 1,070 of record SOKL01000215.1, on the reverse strand, counting down.
GTCTACACCCGGAGGACCACCAGGTCCAGGAGCTCCAAACTCCGAATCAGAATCAAAAGCTCTCTTGCAGGTGACAGTGAGAGTCGCAGCATCCTCAACACTTGCAAGCATAATTGAGACCGAATCTATATCTGTCATGACGAGTACCTCCGTCAGTGGAATCTTTACTCGAAAATGAACACTTCTCTCAGTATTTCCGAGTGTGTTTCAGGAAATGGTATTTAAGATGGAGATTGATGGCTCAGATTTAAGTTGAGGTTGTATTCAATTAAAGGACGGTTGTACCAATGAGCCGACAAGAAAAAACTAGCAATGCAGAAAATGAGCTTCAGTTTTATATCCGACATGTCCGGTGGTTTGTTAACTTTTTTGCAGAACCAAGTCTTGTTGGTGAAAAGCTTGACATAATATGCTCAACCTTAGGAGAAAAAATTGAACAAGCTCTGATTGAAGATTCTGCAGTTGATAAACTAAAACCTGACGTCATTGTAGGTTGGAACCATATTGCAGAAATGAATTTGGAAAAGATGACTTGGTTAGGTGTCCTCAAAATTCAAACAGATTTAGGTCATGCTCAAATTGACATCAAAGATATTCAAAATGTTTCAATACGTCTAAGTAAAGTGTTGATGGAAAATTTTAGTGATCTCAATCAACTAGGTCGCATCATGTTTGACATTGATTCGCCCCTCTATGTCGTTCTATCTACAGACAAAACAGATCCAAAAGTCGAAACATGGGATGCACCTACCATTCTACGATACAAGAAAGCATTAGGACCCTATCTGGGACTATATAGTGGACAATGGCCAGACTATAGTGATGAGCTGTACAATCGTCGAATTGAGAATAATCTTTCAAACCGCACGACCGAGTTGCATTTTTACGCAAGAAATAGTGCTTTCATCTATATTGAGGGAGAAGGATATGAAAGATTCTGGAATTATGTTGAAGAGGTGATGGATCCTCCACTAGTTCGAGCGCGTGGTGTAATCTTCGTTATGTTAAAACTGCAGGAATTAATCCAGCGATTCCTTCAGGAACTCCCAGACCTTAGAATGCAAGATATT
>SOKL01000190.1 GCA_004376265.1 Candidatus Thorarchaeota archaeon | reverse complement strand
GTACGAGATCGGACTTGGAGCACGGAACAACACAACTAATGATATCAAAGGTGAGATCACACTCACACCTCCTGAGAATGTCAATGTTACACCTCAGAGATTTCAGTTCGAACTGAAAGCAGGAGAGACCATTGAAGAACCAGTATCAATCTCCATTGAAGGCGATATAGGAAATCTCCTATCTATTGATTTCACACTCGACTTAGATTACAAAGGGTCCCCTGTTCGAGTCAGTACAAAGAAGTTCAATATCCCTGTAATAGGAACGAAAGGTGCAGTGGCTTACAAGAGCTTGGATGATCGAATAATCCTAGAGACCGAGAGCATTCGGGCAATCCTGAACCCGAGGCCTACTCTTGGCTTTTCAACCTTTGAATACAAACCGTTGAACCGAACAGTTGGGGGTTGGCAAGTGCTAGGTCTTGAAACTGGATATCCATTCCCATCAGGTGGGGATGAGTGGAGCCAAATGACCCCTGAAATCGAGTTAGAGAGTTTTAGTGATTATGCCGATGTTCGGCTCAGGGGTGATTTTCAGGAGCGGACAGGTTTACGTCAAACCCTTACCTATCGAATACACTCTGGCTCAAATCTTATTGAAACAATATCTGAGCTTGAGAATACAGGTGACTCCAAAATCGATAATCTCGGTCTGCGTAGCATTGGATGGTTTGGTGGTGTATTTGACCACGGGTATGTTCCCCTGCGAGGAGAGATCTACAATCTAGACTCAATTGACTGGAGTGGCTGGAGGCAGATTCCAAAGTCAGCAAAGGAATATCACGAGTCTTGGATTGCAATGGCTCGTCATCAAGAGAAGTTCCTACTTGGATACATTTGGGACCCTGAGCACGCTCAGGATACTAGGATGATGCGGGGTTGGGATGTTTCACGAGTTGAATATCGTTTGCCTGATTTGAATCCAGGTGATAAGATAACGAAGATTCCTTTGAGGTTGTATATTGGTGATGGTGATTGGCGAAAAGTTCGCACACTCTATAGAAAGCTGAATGGAATCGTAGAGCCTGTTACTGAGATTGTTGACCTTCGCTCAGATCTAGAGGTTGAGATTACACCAAAGAAAAGTGAACAACTGCGAAAATTACCTAGCCCTATTCTTGTGGACAAGTCGAAAACAAATGAACACGAGATTCGTCTGAGACTTATCCACGAAACTCCAATTGAAACCGAGATTCGTTTGAAACTCCCTGATGGCTTATCCGTTGATGACAAGAATGAGATACAAATCAAGGTTGACGAGGTTGGTTTGGACAAACCATTCTCTTATCCATTGAAAATCACAGCATCAAACGACGGCACCTGGTTTCGGAGGAATGGTGAGATTGAGATACGCTTCACGTCTCGAATATTTAGAATGCCTTTGACTGCTGTGGTTTTCGATTCAACTCTGAAGGTTGATAGGGCCGTTACTGAAGTCGATGATGTACATCTACATTCTCTGAACACAGGTGGCTATTCCATTGCAGCTTGCCCTGAACACGGCGGCAGCTTGGTCAAATATGGAGAGGAAGGTGCCAAGAGCATCCTTTACGATAGTTTCCCAAAGGTGGGTCCGTTCGTATGGTGGGATCGCGTCTACAGTGGATTGCATCCAATGTTTATAGGTTGGAATGTCTGGGCCTGGGAAACCGGTTTACAGAAGGAAAGTTGGACAATATCAGACGCACAGATTGGTCCATGGGTTGGCTACAAGACGACGTCGATCCTCCAATACAGTCCCGGTCTAAAAGGTGTGGAAGTTTCGATGAACTACTTCATACTTCCTGGAACTCCGTTGTTGAGTGTGAAGGTGTCACTCACAAATACTAGTAACCATTGGAAACGACCTCTCTTAGGATTTCGAGGAATTCCAATGCCGGGTGGTGATGCATGTAGCAAGGTGCACACCGTGAAAGATCGACAAAGGGTGGTCTATGAACCACACACTAGTGACGCTATAATATTTGCTGGTCGTTCTAGTTGGGGTGCATTTGAGAGTCCTAGTGACGGAACTGTTTTGGGGATTATCTCTGCTTACAAGTGGGATGAGATGGTCCACGTTGACACGCTCTCGGAAAACGCACAGATTTTTGGAGTACGCGAAAGGCGTGCACTGAAGTCTGGAGAGAGTACCAGTCTGACAAGTTACTTGGTGATATCGGATGAAGTTGAAACAGTGGAGCTACTAAGCGACTTACCTGAAGCAATTGAGTAGGTTATTGAACACTATAGGCGCTTCATCCTAGCTGAGCACTCAGCCACCTTTGTTACATCTCCCATCTCTTCATAGAGTTTTATTGCCACATGCCAGGTTCGTTTCGCAGCTTTATTCCTCTTCAGAATCTCAAGCATTAGTGCTCGGTAGTATAGATACATAGGATTTGAAGGGTCTACAGAAAAAGCTGAATCAAAATCAGCCAGGGCCTCTTCGTGTTTCTCTAGGGAATAATAAATCAAGCCGCGTTGATGTGAAACATCCGCATTGTTCGGCTCTAGGGCAAGTGCAGTGTTGAGGTATTCGAGAGCTGTACCTTCCTCGTTCAAAAGGAGCATGATTGCTCCGTTCTTCACCCATGCATCGACAAATTCTGGGTTTGCATTGATTGCCTTTTGATACGCACTTGATGCTTGCTGATATGATTTGAGAAACTTGTGAATATCCCCTTTCTTAATCCAGAGTTCAGGGTCATCGAATTTGATGCTGACTGCTTTACTATAATAATGGAGTGCTGTTTCGAGATCATGTTGCTCCGCATAGACATCACCCAATGTTGCAAGAGCATATGCCTGTTCCGGATCAACTACCACGGCC
>SOKL01000110.1 GCA_004376265.1 Candidatus Thorarchaeota archaeon | reverse complement strand
ATAGTATTCACACCCAGCTGTACCCAAGAAGTGTTACAATGGAAAGAGAAACTAACATAACCGGTGTCATTGGTGATGCCAGAGTCAAGTAGTAAGGAATCACTGACTACCGTAAGAAAGGCGTCTGAAAGTGGTTCGTTCATGTCGTTAAGCAGGCGGACTATGAGAAATAGATCGTCGCCTGGCGCCAAATCACTATCCTCGACTTGAATCTCCATTGCTGTTGATGAAACAACTGTCAGTGGCATCCAGTGACAGGAAGGCGAGAGTGAAAGCGATTGATTGCCGCGAAAAGTCGCATTAATCATCATAAAACCCAGTGGATGTCCGGAGGGGAGAAGCCAATCGATGTGTGCTAAGCCATTTGAATCGGTCATGTCTGAGCCAAGAAACGAATCGTGGGTCTGGTCGAAGAATTCTATTCTCTGGTTGACAACTGGGTCCCCATAGGTCCCATTTTGTAACAACTGAGCAGTAATGGTTATGGTTTCCCCTCTGGAAACAACATTTTCGCCTTCAGCGGAAACGGTAGTCGTGCCGCATACGAATAGAAAAAAAATTGCAGCTAAAACAATCAGCAAGGGAACTGCACTGTTTTTCAGGATAGATTCCTCCTCGATTTGGGTTTTAATCTCCGTTTGCCTGTGCTTTGCTTACTGTAGCACGAAGCAACAGGTCTAGATTACTCTAAGGTGAGTCGCGAACTGGGGTTATTAACCTCCTACAGTTACTGCGTTGTTTCTCAATGAGTCAAGTTGTAAGATAACTGGGGGAGTTCTTATGGAGAAATCTGAAACTATGAACTGACCGCATATCTATGCTGAAGGAATTGAGTATTGTCATCTGCAACAGACAAAATCCGCTCTATCACACAGCCTAGTATATGACAAAGAGAGATGAGAAGGTGATACAGGTATTTAGCCGCACGTATCTAGGACTGTGGACCTTGGTCAGAATAATGTGGATTGGCGGCACGATTGTATGCGGCCTCTACATGATGTTCGTGTACTTGTTACCTCTTATCGGTCTGATCCAACAGCCGCCTGTGCCTTTGAAACTGACTGTCGAGGTCATTGTTTGTGCAATACCAATCCTGTCAGGTGGGTTGCTGACCAGCGAGAGAATTCGTAATGATGAATTGTCAGTTCTTATCGATGAGAAGTTCCTCGTTATTCAACTGGATAGGCATGTTGTTGTGACTTGCGTACTGGAACTTGCCTCTGTGCCTAGCTCAATTGTTGTTGATCCGGGCAAGAAGCCAAGATATAATGCTGCAATGCTCTTGGCATTGCGTGCAAGCCTGGATAGCAGGGTTACTATGGCATATGAGGTGGGAGTAGAGAAAGGGGAGCCATTCCTGCGGTTGTTCATTACTGCATCTGGAAAGAATCTAGTGGAAATTAAAGGGATTTTGAAGCGAGAAGCCACGCGAACGGAAGCTATTCTTTTGGCTTCTTTGAACGGGGTTGAAGTGCAGCAGCTAGGAGAAGACAAGCTGAGGGGAGCGACTGGAATAGCGCATTGCATGGACTCGTCGAGAAAGCCTTCAGCAATGACTCATGATGATGGGATGCTTCAATCACTCACATTCATTTCGGGAATCCCCCGAGTTGCGCCTTCGATTGATGCCTCGCAGGTTGGCACATTCATCTCTACTGCAATCAAACAGAGATACTCTGTCACACTTACTTGTGTATTCTCAAGTGCAAAAGCGGGCAGAGAGAGGAAGAGGATGGAAGGAGAATGGAAAAACATTCGCGCAAAAGAGCTGAGAAATGAGGATTCCTTGACTGACCATGCCAACAAGAGAAAACTTCTAGACCAACATGAGAGAATGCAAGGTGATTCTGGCTGGTTTGACAACTCCGTATACGTTCTTGCTAAGGCCAAAGATACTGCTGAACTTGAAAGGGTGACGAATGGTGTAAACGGTCTTATCGCCTCGATTTGGGGTGGGGAAGGAAACATTTCCTTGAAGAAAAGAGAAATTCGAGGCAGAACTGCATGTAGACTTATCACCAGACGCCATTTCAAACGTCAAAAAATCCATGTGAGTTCCTTAGTGGGCTACGTAAACACCCCTGTACAACAGCTTCCTGTGATTGCAGCGACCGTGGCTCCAGTCTTTCCAGTTCCGCTGAGGGAGCTGATAGATAATGAGCTGATTATTGGAAAGACAATCTACGGAGGGCGACGCATCAGTGATATCGGGATTAAATCGGAGTGGCTGAGAGAACATGTTGCAGTTCTCGGTGCTACTGGCACGGGTAAGACAAATCTTGTGAAGAAATTGATGCTTGAATTGAGTTTGAAGACTGATGTTCCTTGGTGGGTGTTTGATATCAAAGGATCCGAGTATGCGGACCTTGCTGGATGGGACTCCGACATTCTCATACTCAGTCCGGGAAAAGATGCCTCTTTCGTGATGGATCTGTTAGACACTGAAATAGATTCGAGTGAGGTAGATGCACATGCAACGTTTGCGATTCTAAGGGAGCTTATAAATGAAAGAGGTCTATCATCTGAACTTTCACCTGCCATGGAGAAGCTTTTGCGCGAATCAGTAATGGAGTTAGCGAAATCAAGGCGTAAGACAAAGTCAGTCCAGGCCCTCAACCAGATTATCTCGAAGCTGGCTGGCACTGATCGCTTTGGAAACATGACTAGGGATGCGCTTCTAAACCGTCTTGAGATATTATCGCGTGAACCCCTCGGGTCCATACTGAAGGGGGGAGCGAAAGCACTCAAAATTTCTTCTCTGTTGAACAAGCGTGTGGTATTTGACATGCGCCACGTTGCGCGGGTAGGCGGGATGGATGCC
>SOKL01000162.1 GCA_004376265.1 Candidatus Thorarchaeota archaeon | reverse complement strand
GTCTAAGACCCCATGAAACAATCGTATTAACCGAGTTCCAGAATACCAATCTGTGGGATAGAACAGCACCCTTAGGTCGACCTGAAGTTCCTCCCGTGAAGACGATCAAATATGGATCCTCCAATGTGATTGCTGGTCGTTCTACAGCACTGGAAGATTTCTTGGTCATAAGCGAGTAGATATCGGGGTCCGTGTCAAACATCTTGTCACCCATGACGACTACACGCTGTTTTTCTAGGAGTGGACGGAGTTCCTCAAACTGAGTTCTCAAGTCAGGGTCATAAAATATTATAGAGGGATTTGTCTTTTTCAATAGGTATTCAGTTTCATGTGTGGTGAGCCGAATGTTAAACGGAGTCAGAATGGCTCCTATCTTTCCACAAGCAAAGAGGATATCAAGAAAATCGAACCTGTTCTTAGAGTAAACGCCTACTCGGTTTCCCTTTTGTACTCCTGAATCAAGCAATATTCTCGCTACTTGATTTGCTCGTTTATCCATTTCTTCGAATGTGTATCTCTTATTCTGAATATTGTCAAATATTGCTTCCTTTTTTGGAGTCAAGAGCGCTCTTCTTCCTGTCCAGTCTCCGATCCAAGACCAATCTTCCAGGTCCATTATACAATCTCCTATTGATTCAGAATGACAACATTCTCAAGTATTAGTCTTACTGAACATAGAGATACAATTGGAAATTCTGTCCAAAAGACATATTATTAGTGGAAATCAAAGACACTGCGGATTACCAACTTCAGATATCACACACAAGTTCAGGAGGAAGTTGATTTGTCTTCAACGAATGAGTTCATCCTTAGCACGAGTGGGTTAACCAAGAATTTTGGTGGGCTAATTGCCGTTAATGATGTATCCCTTGATGTCGAAAAAGGTTCGATAAAATCTATCATCGGCCCGAATGGTTCGGGAAAAACTACCTTCTTCAACCTCATCACAGGAGCCCTGCCTCCTTCGTCGGGAAAGATCTATTTTGATGGTCAAGATATAACTCGATCTTCAATGTATCAACGTACACGACAGGGTATATCACGGTCGTATCAGATAACGAATATTTTCCCATATCTGACAACATTTGAGAATATTCGGCTGGCAGCTCAGGGCTGCAGTGGTGCTAGAGTTAATTTCTTCGGAATGCTAAAGAAAGCAGGCTCATATAACGAGTTTCATGAGAAAGTGCTTGATATTACATCAATTGTGGGTCTTGACCCTGCTCGACTCTATATCCCAGCCGCTTTGATCCCACATGCAGAGCAAAGAAAACTTGAAATCGCGATGGCTCTCGCAACCGAGCCGCGACTACTCTTACTTGATGAACCTGCGGCTGGAATGGCAATTGAAGAAATACCTGAAGTCATTGACGCAATTTTGCGGGTCAAAAAATCGTATGGTGATCAACTGACGCTATTAGTGGTTGAACACAAGATGGACATTGTCATGAGCCTCAGTGAGGAGATTATTGTTCTTTCAGAGGGCAAAATGATTGCAAAAGGTTCTCCAAAGGAGATCCAAGAAAATGAACACGTATTGACAGCTTATCTCGGTGGTATTGATGAAGAACTTGCTTGAAATACAAAATGCTCACGTGTACATAGGTTCCTTCTATATTCTGCAAGGAATCTCATTGGTCGTACCCAAAGGAGAAGTCACTCTATTATTGGGTAGGAATGGTTCTGGAAAAACTACTACCATGAAATCAATCCTCGGGATTTATCCACCTAAGGAGGGAAACATAGTCTTCAAAGGTGAGGAGATTTCCAAGCTCCCCACCCATAAGATAGTCAACAAAGGCATCGGATATGTCCCTGATACAAGAAGAATATTCGGTTCTTTGACGGTTGAACAGAATCTAATTGTTTCAAAGAGAAAAGGAACTTCACGAGATGTTATGCAAGAACGTTTAGAATTAATCTTTGATCTGTTTCCGGACATGAAAGGGTTCATGAAACAGAAAGCAGGAACTCTCTCAGGTGGTCAACAGCAAATGCTAGCAGTTGCCCGTGCATTGGTGAATGAAAATGATCTATTGCTCATAGACGAACCTACGGAGGGCTTGAGCCCCTTATTAGCCAAGAACCTTATTGTTTCTCTTGACAGACTAAAAGAATATGCCACTATCTTACTAGTAGAACAAAACTTTCGAACCGTTTCTAAACTGGGTGATAATTACTATATTTTCGATAGTGGAAAAATCGTCCATGAAGGCAACAACTTGTCTGAGTTAATAGACAACAAGGCGCTTGTTGCACAATACTTGGGGGTAAGCATTTAATGACTATGCAAACAAAGAGATTCTCTCCTCGGGACTACTTGGAGGAAAACCCGCAAGTTAGGCGGATATTGAAAATTGTAGCCTTGATCGCATTCGTCATAATATGCAGTCTGTTGGTTGTAGTAGCGATAGATGTCTACACGTGGAACGGATTTGTTGTTAGGGCAAGTAAATCGCTGGTTGATGGACTTGCACTCAGCATGTTGCTCTTCTTGATGGTTTCTGGTTTCTTCTTGATTTTTGGTCTATGTGACGTAATCAATTTCGCCCACGGCGCGTTCTTTATGTTGGGAGGTTTCATGGGTTTCACAATCTATCTCGGAACTGAAGCTCTTTTCTTAGATCCAGCCCTACCGTTCTTTCTTCTCTTTGGAGCCAATCAATTTGCTATGTCAGTCACCGCCTTTGTTGTGAGTGCCGTTGGAGCAACAGCAGTTCTGGCTCTAATCGGTGGAGGAATAGAGTTCTTCACAGTTCGACGGCTCTACGGTAATCCTATCGCTCAGATACTGCTGACAGTTGGTTTTATGTTCATTATCA
>SOKL01000088.1 GCA_004376265.1 Candidatus Thorarchaeota archaeon | reverse complement strand
ACGCTTGGGTGCGTCAGCAATCAATGCTTGGACTGATGCCATTCGAAAGCCAGTACCAATGCCAGTAGCGGCATATAGGATCAGCACGATCATAGGATCAACAGCGAAAGGAAGAAGCAAGATAACTATTCCAGAGAAAACTCCGCCAAAGAGTATGGCTGGACCCCGTCCTTTTTTGTCACTAAAAGATCCTGCTGGGAAAAGAACCGCCGCCTGTACGTATCCAGCCATTGCAACTATCAGTCCATAAAACGCCTCGTCTGAACCTATGCTCAGGACAAAGAGAGGTAGGACAATAGTGTTGAATGATCTACTCAATCTATTCAATGTGGATAACAAAGAGAGCCATGCAATCTTTGATACATTTACAGTACTTCTGCCATTGTCCGAAGAAGCTGGTTCCAATCATTCAGCACGATCCTTTCCGAAGAAAATCTTCGAGCATGGTCCTTGATAATCTTTTATCATATAGCTATTGACTCGGTACATTCAAATCATTTCATTTCGATTTATAATGTGCGTGAGGAGGTATTCGCTATTACTCCCCCCAATAACACATCAGCCGATTTTGATTATCAGATGTATCTAGACATTCTCAGAGAAGACCCTCCCTTGAGGAGATACGTTTCAAGAGGTGACATGCCGGATGATGTTGATATTCCCGGCCCTCACCAAGATGCTGACCGAGCTATCTTCCGTGTTGCTCGATTCACAATGAAGGATCATACACCAAGACTTCAACCAATCCTTGGTTCAGCTGGAATGGGGAAGACTCACCTCTACTGGGTGATAAAGGCGCAAGAAGACCTTTTTGCAGCTGGGAACTTTCTCGCTGTTTATGTCCCTTCACCACCTTCTCCGGTACGGGTACCACTTCATCTACATGCGTGCATTGTTGATGAAGCAGGAGATGATTTGTTTGAAGAAACAGTGGATATGCTGATCTCGAAATTTGGTGGCCTTAAGGGTGTGACGCACGAGGTCTATGACTACACTTACGCGATGGAACGACTTCTAGTAGATTATCCCGGGATATCTTCTGATGCAATGAAAGCATTGCTGCGGTACAGACTCGATCCTGCAACGCGAGACCTAGCAAGAAGGTGGTTACTTGGTGATGCCCTCAGTGAGGTAGAACTCGAAAGGTTAGGAGTCAGGACAATCCTCGAAGAAGACGATGTAACAATGGCTATGCTCAAGATTTTAGCTGAAGGTTCGGAGAAACCTATCGTTCTATTTATTGACGAGATGGAGGGTCCGTACAATGCATACGGAGAGGAGGCTGAACGACACTTTCTTGAAATCTTGAAACGTCTCTATAACGAAACGAAGAACGTTGTAATCATTGCCTCATGCTTGACTGAAATTTGGGATCGCATATACGCCATAGCGGACGGGCCCATGAAATCTAGAATGGAGTCGCCTGTACATCTCATGCCATTCTCAAGAGAAGATGTTGCTACCTTTGTGTCTGAAACCATGAGTAAGTACTGGCAGCAACAGAACATCGAACCTCCACCTGACCAATTGTTTCCTTACACTATAAAAGACATTGACACAGCATTCAAAGAGAGTAAAGGCAATCCTCGAGAAGCGATTCGATATCTGATTCCTAGACTTGATGAGGTCTTGTTCGACAAGAAAGAGGTTGAAGTGACTCCACAGGAAGATTATGTTATCAAGTTGACAGCAACTGTGGTTCTGAACTCAATAGTGGAAGCAATTACACTTGCAGCCAAACCTCTTGACATCGAGGTTGAACTACAGGTTTCCGGTGCGGGAACACAAAAACAACAAGCAGCCATTGTTGAATTGAACAAAGAAAGTGTTACTCATTACATCGGTATAGATCTACCAAATGTGAAAGATTGGGACCGAAGTGGCGGAGTAGCTGCATTCTATTCAGCCAAACGTCTCAAGAAGGTCCTAGACGTTGATGCAGTCGAGGCAACTGTCATTGCAATTCCTGTGGCAACCAAGGGTGCAAAGTTTCAGGCGTTATCCAAACAGATAGGTAGTAAGATGTTAACTCTTAGACTTGATGAAGAAACCGCAACAGATTTTGTCCGTAAAACTGCTAATGGCACTCTACCTCACGAACACGCAGAATCGATAACTGGTCTAATTGATACTCTATTCGACTAGTGATACCTTCTTCGATAATACCAGATTGCGAACAGAAACACCCCGCTCCCTCCAGCTACAAGCCCTCCAATACCCAGATTGTAGTTGAAAATATCTCTCTGAAGGTTTTGGTATTCCAGCCATGGATCTACGAACGATAATCTCAACGACACCACACCTTCCGGGTTTTCTGCAAAAAGGTCCGTTTCAAAATTCAATTCTTCATTTCCAAATGTGTCAAACACGATGTAGAGATCCGGTTCCCAATCGCCAATGTCAATCCAAAAGTTATACCGATGTCCACTTTCACAGGTGAAAACACCGCTGGATGAATAATTTGAGATGGTCCAAAGATACAGGACCTCTTTGTCGTCTTCTCCATAATCTTCGAAATCAATGATAAACGCTGTCAGTGATGGGTATGGTTCGATATATGGTAGACCAAGAATTCCTACGAAGAGGTCAGTAGTATTACCTTTGTTGTAGATCATGAAGTAAAGTTCATCAGAGGTGCTAAAAGTGCTATAGGAAATGTATTCCGCTACAGCACGTGATTCCCCACTGCTCTCTAAACGGAAGAGGTATGGATTGGTATTATGAAAATATGTGATTGAAATCGTGTTTGATTGTGGGTCAATAATATCATCAATATCAAACATTGATGTGTATTGAAAATCGATGGTATCTGGTGAAGAAAAC
>SOKL01000345.1 GCA_004376265.1 Candidatus Thorarchaeota archaeon | reverse complement strand
TGTATTCTATAATCTCGTTTCTCGCTTCAATTACTAATTGCTCTTCTAATGCAGTATATTCCTGTTCGACAACCAGAGTGGCTATCGTATCATCAACTCTGAGAGCATACCTGTTCACCCTATATCACCTCAACTCCTGAGTAAGATTGCCTTCAGTGGGCAGACATCAACGCAAAGATTACACTCCACACAGAGCTCTGGACTAAATGAGAATGTCCAGTCATCATCAAATGCAAAGACACCAGTTTCACAGAATGAAACACAAAGTCCGCATTCGACACATCGGTCCTTGTCTAGCGTGATGTATTGATCATCTGCAGCATGGAAGGTCGTAGGGAAGGGTGAAGAAGCGGTTGTCAACTCCCTCTGAACCATGGGACGATAGGTTCCAGAAGATGACAACAATCTGTCAGGACTTGCTAGGAAGAACTTACCCGATGCAATCCGTTGCTTCAGTTCGTTCGCTACAGTTTCTGCTACTCTGAAGCTTGAAATAGGTGCAGTCCTGACTTCTCGTCCATCTATCTCGATTGAACCGGACTTCAGATCCGTGTAGGAAACCTTCCCCAGTCTGGGTCTGGTACGTGAGGGCACGCTGTAATCAATGACTTTGGTCACAATCTCCCGATTAGAAATTCCTGTGCTCTTGGCAACCTCTTCGTTGAGAACCGGGATAGGCACCCCAAAACCAACGTAAAGTGATACCCCATATCTCGTGAGGATACAACCCTTGATGAAGTCCGAGGACATCTGCTTCAAATCACCCTCGACCCTCAGAGTCCCTTGGCCGGTATCAGGACTGTGTTGCGTCCCGCTCCCGGTGATGTATCCTTCAGCTCCTCCAAGGAATATCCGCGTTCCGACACCTATTGTGTGGAATTGTGGGTCATTCAGGATTGGAGAGATTTCTCCAGCCCCAGAGAAGGTTGCATTGCCAAAGTCAGGCAGCAGTTTCCCCATATATGTGTAGATTGTCTTCTGAGATGAGTTTGTAGCCACAGCTCCAAACGCTCCGACACGCGGGTTGGACATTGTAGCTTGATTCATCTCATCCGCTTGAATGTCAACTGAGAGACTCTTTCTTGGATAGCAATCAGTACCATATGACTCCGCGCGCAAGTGGACAGACCTCCCGCGGACAAGGTCCTCAATCACATGGCCTCCACCGTACTCCATTCCTAATGACTCTGACAGTTGTGTGGCCCCGATGAATGCATCTACTGCTGAAACGCCTGTATATGCCTCGACATCATTCAACCATACGCGTGTCATTCTTATTGGAGGCTCGGCATGACCGAAGTTCATCCAGACACCTGATGAACACATAGCACCAAATGTACCCGTAGTGACCACATCTACTTCATGGACTGCTCTTTCTGCGCCAAGCTCAGTAACAATCTCTGTCATCTCTGAAGCAGTAACTACTCGTACACTACCGTCTTCGATCTTCTCGTTAATTGCCTGAATCGTCTTTTGATTCTTCATTTTTTTACCTCCTAGCAAAGAGATTCCAGATGTAGAGCATCATTAAACAGAGAATTAGCAAAACTAGACCAGAGAACTGTCATTTCATAGACATGAAAGAGAGTCGACAGTCTGACGTTGATGGTGATAACCACTCCATCATCTCGGTCGTCTGTCTTGATTTGTTCACTTGAATAACTCTTTTTCTAGGTTCTTTGGCAATATTTTATGGTGCAACTTCACAATATAACCTATTCCCTAAGTTTCCGAGTATGAAGCTATTGAGATTTGAGATACTCCAAAATATGTGCCATCCACCCAGCGGCACGTGAAACTGCGAAAAGAGACGTATTCAGTTTTGGAGGAAACCCAAATGTGAAATACACAACAGCATTGTAGAGATCAATATTGGGGAACGAATCAATCCCCTTCTGCTCTGAAAGAAGAACGCTTCCTTCTCTTGCAACTGCATCTGAAACGTGTAGAAGCCATTCATCACAAGTCTTCATTGTTCTCCGTTCTAGCATCTCTCGGAGGACAACAGCACGAGGATCAATTCCTCTGTAGATTCGATGACCAAGTCCAAAGATTTTCTGCCCTGATTTCAACCGATTCCTGAGGTACTCCCTAACATTGTCAGGTTCTTGGATGTCCTCAAACATGATCATTGCTTGAGTTCCAGCTCCATGATGAAGTGGGCCTATATGTTCTGATAGAGCAGCGAGCAATGAATCTGACACGTCACCATCATCAAGTTTCTGCTGGAGTGCAGTGAGTGAAGGGTTATCTGGGTCATCCATGTGTAAAATGAGAGAAGTTTGGAAATCTATAACATCTATCTTCATCGGCATAATACCTCGAACCATCCAAAGGAAGTTTGCAGCATGTCCCAATTCATCCTGTGCGTTTTCAGCTTCCCTATCCTGAGATTTTGCCAACTGATTTGCAATGACAATAGGACACATTGTGACGAAGGTTAGAAGTGTTTCAAAAAGGTCAAGTCCGTGTTTATCTCTCAATGTGTCAAGATTCTTGACAACTGCGTTCAGTGATTGAATGTCTTTTTTGTAGAAGCCCCTGAATTCTTTCATCTGGGATACGAGTTGTTCTCTTTGTTGAGTCGTAGGAAGAATTCCATGCACAAGTAAGTACAAGACTGATTCGAAATCTGAGGAGCAAGCAAGCTCGGTAGCACTTATCCCTCTGAAATAGAGTTGATTGGTTGTAGGATCAATTCTGCTTATTGGTTTCATCAAAAGACAAATCCTTGTTCGATGAAAAAGTGAGAAGAGTTCCTTGAATCAAAATAGGAACTCCTCACAAGTTTTTCTACAACTGCTTTCCAATCACCGCTGCAAGGTCTGCAAGACGATGGCTGTATCCTGCTTCATTGTCATACCAACCAACCACTTTGACTAGGTTACCTATCACCTTAGTCAGAAGTGAGTCAAAGCTGCATGAATGGGGGTCACCAATGAAGTCCGAAGACACTAAGGGCTCTTCTAGATAGGCTAGGTATGGAGCCAAGCTTCCAGTCTTGGATGCTTTTTTGAACGCCTCATTCACGCTATCTGAAGTTGCATCATTCGCGACGATAACATTCATGTCAACAACGGAAGCATCCATTACTGGAACTCTAAAAGCCATTCCATCTAGTTTTCCTTTAGCATTTGGATATACCAATCCTATTGCAGTTGCGGCACCAGTTGAAGTTGGGATAATGTTCCAACATGCTGCTCGGGCTCTTCTCATATCTTTGTGAGGCCCATCCAACATATTTTGGTCATTCGTCACTGCATGAATTGTTGTCATCTGACCTCTCTCAATCCCAAACGCTTCATCTAGGACCTTGACCAAAGGTGCTAGACAATTCGTAGTACAGGATGCATTTGAGATCACGTTATGTTTGTCTGAGTCATAATCATCATCATTGACCCCCGGAACAACTGTGAGCATTTCTCCTCCCTTTCCAGGCGCACTTAGAATGACCTTTTTGGCTCCTGCTGCGATATGTTTGTCAGCTGCTTCTCTTGTTCTGAAGAATCCAGTTGATTCTATTACTATGTCTACCCCAAGTTCACCCCATGGGAGTTTAGCTGGGTCTCGTTCAGAGAGTACTTTGATCTCATCCCCATTAACAGTGATACTGCCCTTCCCTGCTTCAACCGTACCATCGAAACGACCCATAACTGTGTCATATCTCATTAAATGAGCAAGAGTCGTTTCACTAGTTAAATCGTTTGCAGCTACAATATCAAATCCCTTCTTCGTTTCCAAGACCGCACGGAGAAAACCGCGGCCTATCCTTCCAAATCCGTTTATTCCAACTCGAACTGTCATGTATCTACTACCTCTAAGGAGTGATTATTAGTCCTGAGAAGAAATCGGTTTGATATATCTTTACTCATGAACTCAAGTTTGCTGTTTCACAGCTTGTTCATACTTGCGCATCCCATATGCATAAATTGGAACAAGAATGAAACCTGAGAGACCTACAAGTATGAATGGAGCTGTGGGATCTAAAAAGTCCCAAAGAAGCCCTCCAACCAGTGGTGCAGTGAAACGTGCCAATCCCATAGCAGCCTCGAACATTCCAAAACCTTCACTTGCCCTTCCTTCGTATGCCGTACCAAATACCGACGACATCACAGTGTAAGCCATAACCCCAGTTATACCTCCAATAGCGAACAAAACTGCGACTAGAACAAGGTCAAATGGGAATGGGAATAATGTTGGAATGAAAACCAATCCCAGTGTGCTTATAGCTCCAACGATGACTGCAGAAGAAACAATTACAATCTTGCTTTTGTGGTCCGCAAACCTTCCCATTAATCCACCAAATATTCCTTGAAGTATTCCTCCAGGAAGATACACTAGTGCGACTAACAAAATGTCAGTTGTGAATACCTCTAGGATGTAGAGTTCAACAAAAGGTGACAAAAGAGCTGAGATGAATGTGTCAATTGCAGCCGCTAATACAAGCGCCGCGATTCCTATCCCAATTACACTCTTGACCAACGAACTAGTTGTTTTTTCAGTTATTTCTTCAAGCGGAGGTCTCTTTCTGATAACAAGGATTCCCCCAATCAGACTCGTAACTGCGTACAGGATGAAAACAGGAACGGTGTTTCCATTAAAACTAAACAAAACAAAGAATCCAACAAATGCACCAATAACCGCGCCACGACCATTAGCAGCCTCTCTACGTCCAAAGGCTTCAGCTCGATTCTCGGTCAGGACTCGCTCAGAGATTTCTGCATCGCCGCCAACTCTGTAGAAAGCTGCCCCTAGACCCCAAATTAAGCTATTGAGAATCAACAATGTTATGTCAACAAATAATATCGAAGCTGCCATACCGAGGTATGCCACAGCTCTCATGGTGGCACCAAAGAAGATAGATTCGCGTCGTCTACCCCGCTTAGCAAATTTACCTGCAACAGGAGAAAAGATTACTACGCCTAGAGTAAGTAAAGAAAAGACAAGAGCTACTTCAGTCGCACTTGCCCCCATTGAACTGTAAGCAATGATGGGAATCAGAAATCCAACAACAAAGAAACCAAGACTACAGAAGAATGCAGAGTCATAGACAGACTTCAAGGCTCGCCAGTCACTTGTTTTTGGTGCATCTTCAAGCATTGTTCTCAGTTCTTTTCAAATCCAAGAGTGAAGATAAGCATTCCATCTCTTCTCTTTCTAGACAAGTCCGATTTATGACCCTCCAGAAGATGATTTTCATTCTATTCGCAGTAGCATGCCACCCAATGACCTGGGGATATTTCATGAAGTTGCGGTTCCTCCTCCTTGCAATAACCTCCAATCTCTTGGCATCGAGGTTTGAATCGGCATCCTGGAGGTAAATCTACAGGTGTGGGGGTTTCGCCCTCTAGCAGGATTCTTTCTCGTTCTACTGTAGGGTCAGGAATCGGAATGTTCGAGACCAGCGCTTTCGTATAGGGGTGTTGCGGGTTATGAATGACATCTTCCATCGGTCCCATTTCAGCAATGCGGCCGAGATACATGATAATTAGAAAATCACCGATATACCTCGCCTGAGCAAGGTCGTGAGTGATGAAGATGTACGTCAATTCTTTTTCTTTTTGAAGGTCTGTCATGAGGTTCATAACTTCTGTTCGAATACTTGCATCTAGCATTGAAACCGGCTCGTCAGCGATTATCAAATCTGGTTTTAGAATCAATGACCTTGCAATTGCAATTCGTTGAAGTTGGCCACCTGATAGTTCGTGTGTATACCTTGTTGCAAAGTCTGCCGCAGGAATGAGTCTGACATCCTCCAATGCACCAATGACCCGATCATACAACACCTCATCACTCTCTTCGAGATTGTGTATCACCAAACCCTCACCAACAAGGTCTATTACAGTATGTCGCGGATCGAGAACTTCGAACGGATTTTGAAAAATGAGCTGCATTTTGAGTCTGAGTTCACTGAGCTCAAGACGGTTCATCTCGTATATGTTCTCACCATTGTAAAGCACCGATCCAGAAGTGGGTTCAACTAACCTGAGTATCGTTCTGGCTAATGTTGTCTTACCACAACCACTCTCTCCTGCGATTGCAATTGAACCACCTCTTGGAACATCAAAACTGACACCGTCTACAGCTTTGACATATCTCTTTTCTCTTCTGAAAGAGAATAGTCCTGCTCGAAGAGTGAACCACTTTCTGAGATCTTGAACGTTAAGTATTATGTCATTTGTTGTCATTCATTGTCCACCTCCAAGGTCGAGCTCTCCAGCAAAATGACATTTTGCATAATGACCTGAAGTAATTTCTTCGAATTCCGGAACGACGTCTTTACAGATTGACTGTGCAAAGGGACACCTTGGATGGAACCTGCACCCGGTTGGTAGATTCATAAGATTTGGCGGAACCCCTGGAATGAACTCCAATCGTTTCTTTGGACCAACAACACTTGGAAAGGCTCCAATGAGCTTGTGGGAATATGGATGCAGGCTGTTCTTGAAGACTGACGCTGCATCACCTACCTCAACAAGATTTCCAGCGTACATAATTCCAACATCATGACAGTTTTCTGCAACAACCGAGAGGTCGTGAGTGATGAATAATACAGCAAGATTATACTTGTCCTGAAGTTTTCTCAGAAGATCTAAGATTTTATTCTGTACAATGACATCTAATGCAGTGACTGGCTCGTCTGCAATTATCAGCTGAGGGTTACACGCTAGAGCCTGAGCAATGATAGCCCGTTGTATCATTCCACCACTAAATTCATGGGGATAGTCTACCTGTCTCTCAGGTTTTAGCCCAACCTCATCAAACAATGTTGAAACCGTAAGAACAGCTTCCTCTTTAGATACATTATCCTTCTCGCGTATCACTTCTACTATTTGGCGACCTATACGGAGAACCGGATTAAAGGCGTTCATTGCATATTGGAATACGATTGAAGCCTTCTTCCAACGAATATGTCTCATTTCTTCCTCGCTCAGTTCAGTTAGTTCAACACCACCCAGACGGATGCTCCCTCGTGCAATCTTACCATTCTCTGCAAGGATTCTCATGATACTATAGGCTGTTGTTGTCTTGCCACAGCCACTCTCACCAGCTAATCCTAGTGTCCTTTTACTATCTATGTTGAATGTGACGCCATCAACTGCTTTGAGTTCCTTACCTCCGAGGTAGTAATATGTTGCTAGATCTTTGACTTCGAGAACTGCCAATTATCCTTGCCTCCTTCTCAATCGTGGATTTACAACTTTGTCCGCAGTATGACTGATAAAGACAAAGCCTAGTGTTGTCAGCATTATCAGAAGACCTGGTGGTATAAACCACCACCAGCTATTTCCGATAAGAGCGGCGTTCTTCCAGGCCCAGTGGAGTAGAATCCCCCAACTTGGTTGACCATGTATGTCTACAAAACCAAGGAATGCTATACCCGCCTCGCTTAGAATCGCGTTGACGACTCCAAGGATCATATTTGCTAGAATGAGTGGTAGAGTGTTTGGCAAGATGTGTTTGAAGAGAATGTAATTATCACTACCACCAAGAGCATGAGCTGCTTCGGTTAATGGTCTCTCTCTCAAAGACAGAGCCTCACTTCTCACCATTCTTGCCGTTCCTGTCCAGCTTAAGATAGCGATAACAATGATTACATTCTGCAATCCCTGTCCAAAGAGGGTCAAGAAAATAAGCATCAGTGGTAGAGTGGGTAGACTGAGAAACACATCTGTGATTCTCATGAGGATAGTATCAATAATCCCTCCGTAGTAGCCTGATATCAGACCCACAGCGGTTCCAATAGATACAGCTGTTATACTTGCTATGAAGCCTACAAGAAGCGATATCTGCGATCCATAAAGCAATCGAGTAAAGATATCTTCACCCCGATGATTGGTCCCCAGAAGATGTTCGGCACTAGGTGGTTGCAACAGATCCTCGATTTGCAGAGAACCTGTTCCCCAATGATAGGATGTAATTAGTGGTGCAAATACTGCTATAATCACGATGGTAGATATGATAAGAAGTCCAAACATTCCCATTCGGTGATGGAGGAATTCTCTCCAGAATGACTCGATATTTGGTCTAAGATTCCACAGCATCTGTAAAACCTTAGGCAACAACAGGAATAATGGGATGACCAGAAAAACTGGAATGAGTGCTAACCAAGCAAGACCTGAAGGAGCAAGTAGGCTTGATAATGAAGATACAAAATAATTTGTACTGAGAAAAATCCCGAAGTACTCAAGTGCTCTTGTTTCAAGGAGCACTACAAATAGTACAACTCCAAGGAACAATGAGCGGTATATGTTAAGTGATCTCTTGTCCCAATTAACTGTTATCTTAGGTTCCCAAAAGAACAGCGCAAAAGTGATAATTAGTCCCAATCCTACACCAAATACGAAGAATACTAGAAGACATACAGCTGCAATAAGAAACTTCTGAAGTATTCGACCTGCTCTATGTGCATATATCTTCTCACCTAAGAATCCAAACCAATAGGCAGTGACTAGCGAGAGGATTGCTGCTAGTCGAACAGACAATACAAAAACTGGAATTGCTTCTTCTAAGAGTCCTACGTGAGCTTCTGCAATCCAAGCAGAAAGTGTGCTCACTGTGAGGTCTAATGTTATCAGGACTACGGCGATTAATAGGATTGTCGCACCAAGTGATACAATTCTAACATGTAGTGGTTTTTTCTCTCTGCTCATGACAACTGTTTCACTTGATTCAGTTCTCTGTTCATCAACACTCATTCAATTACCTCCTAATACCGTATCCTTGGGTCAAGCCTTAGATAGATTATATCTGCCGCTAAATTCGCGAAGACTGTTATTGATGCTAAGAAGAGGAATATTCCCTGTAGAACAGGATAATCAGCAGAAAGAACTGAGTTATACGTGAGTAAACCCAACCCACTCCAACTGAAAACAAATTCAGTCATCATTGCACCACTGATAAGGTATGGAAGATTGGTACCAATTACGCTGACCATTGGAAGCATTGCATTACGCATCGCATGTCCATACAAAATTGTCCTCTCTCTGAGTCCCTTTGCTTTCGCAGCAAGAATGTAATCTTGAGTGAAGACATCAAGCACAGTATCACGCATTATTAGATAGAATCCTCCAATGAAAGATAACGTGAGCACAATCCATGGTCCAAGCATATGATGCGAATAATCAAACATATAGTCAATGAAGTTAACATGCACATAACCTCTTGTGATTGTACCGGCTAAAGGAATTACATTTGCGACGAATCCCAGATAATAAAGAAGGAGCATTCCAATCCAGAAGACAGGCATGGAATATGCTACTAAGAATACAACTGTTGACCCGGTATCTACTTTGGAATCTCGGCGAGCTGCAGCTAGAACTCCAAAAAACATTCCCACTACAATAGAGAGTAATAATGCCGCTCCCATCAGAATGAATGTGTTGGCAAATCTGTATGCGAAAATTGTCTTCCAAACAGGTTCACCAAAGTGCGAGAATGAGGTGCCCATTTCACCCTGGAAGAGATTTACAATATATAGCACATACTGCTCGATAAGTGGTTTATCGAGACCAAATCGTTCAACTATTGCTAATCTGAGCTCAGGAGACATTCCTTCTCCAATCAGTGACGCTCTGGGATCTCCAGGCATTATTCTGAATATGATGAAATTGAGTGTAATGATTGCGAACCAGACTATGATCGTCTGAACTACCCGTTGTCCGATATATCTCCAGGTTCCGACCGAAGTTCTACTCGCCACTTTGCATTACTCCAATAACCGAATACAAATTGGAAGCTATTGCTCCCTTAAAGAATATCGGACAGAGTAAACGGTTCAGAAAAGAAAGGGGGAGGGACCAAAAATGGTCCCAAATAATTAAGATACTACTTCCTTCGCAGAGCTAAGTATGTCACTACAACACCAACGAGCAGTGCTCCAGCCCCAACTCCAATAACAAGAACCAAATCATAACCCCCAGTTGGTTCGGGAGTAGTTGGTCCAGTCGTTGGTCCAGTTGTTGGTCCAGTTGTTGGTCCAGTTGTTGGTCCAACAAAGGTGTTGTCGTACATGAATACCATTGTCTGTGGGTTGAAATTAGTGAAGGGTCCGCCAGGTGGTTTTGTGAAATTGACCCATTCTGCTCTCATTGCGTGAGTGTCATCAGACAGGTAGAGTGGAATGTACGGCTTGTATTGGAGAATAACAAGCTGAACCAGCCTAGCAGCTGCTGCCATTGTAGCAGGAGTAGCTGCCATGAACTCATCAAGATGAGTATCAACAAGCGGAAT
>SOKL01000317.1 GCA_004376265.1 Candidatus Thorarchaeota archaeon | reverse complement strand
CTTCACTGCTACTTGCTTTTGTCCTTCACGTAACCATGCCTTCCAAACGTCTTGTTGGTGAACTCTGGTCTGCTCAGTGGCAGACACAGACCCATGCGCGACTTGGACTGCAATCTTTCCTTTGCTCATTTCAAGATCTGTCCGCACGGCAATGACCTGTTTGTAGGTGAATGATCGGGATATCACATGACAGCCTCCTTGTAACTTGAACTCATAGGTTCACCTAAGAGAGAGTTAAAAAAGGTGCTCAAAGCACAGATAATCTGGGTGTTTACTTGAGTCAAGATGCTATCGTCATAGGAGGTGGTCCCGCAGGTTTACTTGCCGCCTCAAAGATAGCTGAGAAAGGCCATAGTGTGCTCGTGTTGGAAGAACATCCAGAAATAGGAAAACCAGACCACTGTGCAGGGCTCCTTAGCTCCTCAGGCCTGAAATCTCTAGGTCTCAAACCGCCTGATGAGGTTGTTCAAAACACTGTTTCAGGGGCTCGAATCTATGCCCCTTCAGGTCATTCCATTCTTGTGGAGAGAGGTCGACGTGAGGCCCTTGTAATAGATAGAAGAAAATTCGACTCCTGGCTAGCTCAAGAGGCTTCAAGCAAAGGCGTCATAATATCTACTAATTGCAAGGTAGTGGAGATTAGTAAACAAAAGGATGGACTACGGACCATACAAACCAAGAATCAAAATTACCAAGTTCCAATAACCGTCATTGCTGAAGGTGCACGGTCAGTTTTAACAAAAAAAACTGGATTATCCACCCTATCAAAAGGTAGCAAATATCCAGCCTATCAATACGAAGTGAAAGGAATCGAAATTGAAGAGAATCTAGTCGAGATGTTCTATGGAAGAAGACTTGCCCCCGGTTTCTTTGCGTGGATCATCCCACTCGGTGGAGGAAGAGCTAGAGTTGGACTAGCATCAAAAAACAAGTCGAAGATCAGACTTGATGCTGCGATGCGGAATCACCCAATCATCAAAAAAAGGCTCAAGAATGCCGTAGTAGAACGAGGTATGGGAGGTATCGTATTGGTCAGTAAACCGATTTCTAGATTATCAGCCGATGGGCTAGTAGTGGTTGGAGATGCAGCGGGTATGGTGAAGGCAACTACAGGAGGCGGCGTGATAGTTGGAGGGTTAACTGCTCTTGAGGCTGGAAGAACAGCAAATGAAGCTTTTCAAGAAGGGAATCATTCAAGGAAGATACTCTCCAAATATGACAACCGATGTAGGTCTCAATTTCGTAGAGAGCTAGAAATCATGTATCTGACTCAAAAAGCACTCTCGTCACTCACTGACAAAGGTCTTGATTCAGTTATCAAAGACGCACATGAATTAGGACTACTGAGCATCGTGAGAAAAGAAGGAGATATGGACCTGCAGAGAAGAGTGATACTAAAGCTCATCTCTGACCCACGCATGGTATTAGTTGGTCTGAAAGCAGTGAGATACATCAATCCGTTCCTCTAGATTTATGAACTGAAAGAATCACGAACTGAGTGAGGAAACGACAATGACAGTGCCTACTGAGAGCAGAGTACTTGACTCTACCATAAGTATGCTCGAGAAGCATCCACTCTGTGATAGGTGTCTTGGTCGACAATTCGCCTGGCTCAGTACTAACACATCAAATGAGGTCAGAGGCCAATCGTTGAAGCTGATCCTGTCTATGATTGCGGATGAAAATATGAAATCGGGCAATGGTGAACATGGAAAAACCACAATCAGTCTATTAGCCAGTAAAGGAATGTTTGCACCAGCACAGGCAATAGCTGAAAAGAATTCCATAGCGTTTAGTCAGGAGAACAAGTGCCATCTCTGCTCAGTGGATGGCCAATCAGTCTTCGAAAAACTGGATGAAACAGCCCAGAAAGCATTAGAACTCGTCAAAGAGATAGAATTTGATACATTCTTAGTTGGAACTGTGACAGCGCCCATTCTTGATGATAGGCAAGATGAGCTAAGAGCGGATCATTCTCTCCTTCATGCTGAGGCCTTGAAGTCTGATTTTAGTCGTGAGCTTGGAAAGAAAATTTATGATATTCTTGGGAAAGAAGTGAACTTTGAGAAACCTCACCTTGTGTTTCTTTATGATATGGTCAACGATAATGTCCTAGTGCAGATAAATCCAATTTTCATCTACGGAAGATATCGGAAACTTATGAGAGGGATTCCACAGAGTAAATGGGACTGTAAGGAGTGTAAGGGAAAGGGATGTAACGAATGCAACGGGACAGGAAGGAGATATCCTGATTCCATCTCAGAATATGTTGGAGTCATAACTCAGAAATTGACGAAAGGTACGAGATTCAAGTTTCATGCAGCAGGTAGGGAAGATGTAGATGCGCTCATGTTGGGAGATGGTAGACCTTTCGTTGTAGAAGTTTCTGAACCACAGATTAGAAACCCCGACTTAAAAGCACTGACGAAGACAATAAACAAAAAAGCAAAGAAACGAATCCAAGTTCAAGACCTTCGAATGACCAGTCGAGAACATTCTCAAAGGCTCAAAGAAGATGCTTCCACAAATATCAAAGAGTACACAGCAATCATCGAAGCTGACGACGTTGTGAGCAAGACGGATCTGCAAAGAGTGGAGAAAGAGTTCTCAGACACTGAAATTAATCAGAGAACACCTATACGCGTTTCACATCGTAGAAGTGATCTAGTGAGAAAGAAACGAATCCATGAGATACGCCTCAAGAAACACTCACACAAGACGATAGAAGCGTTCTTCAAAGTGCAGGGAGGAACTTACGTAAAAGAACTAATCTCTGGAGATGAAGGAAGAACAGTTCCTTCAATCGCAAGTATGCTTGGTACTGGTTGTGTATGTAAGGAACTAAATGTTACCGCAGTGTACGATAACACGCTGTAAACCTCTAAATTTCCAATAGCTGTTGCGAAATCCTTAAGTGGTGACCCAAGAGGTTTTGCTGGAACTCGGGTGTGGATTTTAGTATATTCACACATTTCGAGTATGAAACTATTGTGAGTGATACTCCATGGTCAAGAAGAGTCATGGCTACAGAGCCCGAACACGCAGCCTGATGAGCAAGAGAGTACGACAGCGTGGACTCAGCTCACCGAGCAAAGTATTGATTGACTATGAAGTAGGTCAGCGTGTTGACATTGTCATTGATTCCGGCTTTCACAAAGGTATGCCGCATCGCAGATATCAAGGCAGAACTGGTGTCGTTACAGGCTTGAGAGGGCGAGCAGTAGTTGTAGACGTAGGACTTGGTAAGGCTATAAAGACACTCATAATTAGACGCCAGCATCTCCAACCTAGTAGAGGGTGAATGGAAAAAATGCCTAAGGAGATTATCAGCGAAAAAGAAGTAACTATTCCACAGGTCAAAAAGCTTCTTACCCAGAGGGGAAAGGAAGGAGAGCTTTCTTTTCAGCAATCTATTACTCTTGAACACGCTGGTACATTTTCAAGAATGTCCCCAGCTGTATCACTTAAAGTCACTGAGAAGTTAATCAAAAGCTATAATTTGAACCGGTCACATGCAGTACAGATAGTGAATATTGCTCCCACAACTATTGAGGAACTCAAATCTATTCTCACATCACGGTCAACTAGTCTTTCTGAAGAGCAATTGATTGAGATTGTAGACCTCGTGATTAAAAACAGATCATAGTTTTCTCTAAATCTGATTGGCGCAAAGTGTTTCCGAGTCCGATGAATTTTTATCCAATCAAGTTCAACTGTTTCATAATGTACCCTAATAGCGATAGGAGTGTTTACGGATGGAAGGACCACAGAACAGGATGTTTGAGACGCATGCATATATCCTGTCAGTTGTCCCACCAAAAGAATTCCTCCGTGATTCTCGCCCTCGAGGCGACACTGTAGCTCAGGGTATTGGAGAAACTCATTTTACGTTACTTGAAATGATTCCTCAAAGAGGGATTAAGTCGCATCCGCAAGAACGAGTATCAATCACTAGAAATGCTCAGAGCAAGATAGACCATGTAAAGAGGAGAATATTCTACGATGATCTTGTTCCCGAGAGTGTTGCAGAGCTGGCTCTTGTAATTGAAATAATAGTGACAAAACATGAGCACAAGTACGTTCAATTCTTCAATGAATCTAATCCAATAACTACTAGAATGCATTCATTACAACTTCTTCCAGGAATTGGACAAACACTCATGTGGGCTATTCTTGAGGAACGGAAACGAGAACCGTTCAAGAGCTTCGAGGATATTGCATCCCGGACAAAACTGCAGAACCCTAAGAAGATCATCACAGCCCGGATAATTAATGAGCTGAAAGAGGATGTAAAACGCTGGCTGTTTGTAAGACCACCAAAACGGGAAGAAAACGAACGCGATTATCGTGACCGTCCACCAAGGCGATAAACGAAGACTCAGGTGAGGCATCTGTCAGACGAGATTCGTATACTTCTAAAGAGGTACAAAGTGCAACCTAAAAAGAAATTCGGACAGAGTTTTCTTAATAGCCACATGGTTGCAAGAGAGATCGTTAGGTTAGCGGATGTATCATCTCAAGACCGAGTTCTTGAGATTGGGGGAGGACTGGGAATGCTGACACGGTGGATTGCTGCTGAGGCAAGAGAGATTCACGTTGTTGAGATGGACCCAGGACTTGTAAGAGCACTACATGATGTGGCGAGAGGGTTCAGTAATATGCACATCATCAAGGGTGATGCGCTGACTGTTGACATCCCTCATGTTAACAAGGTGATTGCAAACCTCCCATATAGCATCTCATCAGGTATTACATTTCGACTCTTGAGGGAAGTCGAGTTTGAGATTGCAGTCCTAATGTACCAGAAAGAGTTTGCATTACGATTAGTTGCAGAACCAGGAACCTCAG
Source organism: Candidatus Thorarchaeota archaeon (assembly GCA_004376265.1). GTDB lineage: Archaea > Asgardarchaeota > Thorarchaeia > Thorarchaeales > Thorarchaeaceae > SMTZ1-45. Next base: position 5,415 of record SOKL01000317.1, on the reverse strand, counting down.
AATATTCACGATTGTCTGTCAATGTGCAATACTACGCTCAAGTCGAGTTGCTGATGGATGTGTCAGCAGACATGTTCTATCCAGTGCCTGCAGTTGACTCATCTGTTGTGAAAATTACTCCACGGAAAGATGGCCCATTTGCGAAAAACGAGTCTATATTCCATTGGATGATTGGTGGAATCTATCCATATCCGAACAAGAATATCCGCAAGGCTTTGCGAATCTGGTTCCGGAATCTCGGACTTAACTTGGAACTATCTCAGGAGGTTCTGAAAAGAGCAGAGGAATATCTAGAGGGAAATGAGAAACTTCGCTCTCTGAGCCTTGAGAAATTGATTCATGTTTCAGATATTCTCCTAGAGATGATATCAGAAGAGCTCATCGTAGGTCCATGAGTGTGAGAAAGGTGGTTGATTATCAAAACTTCATTGTCTTTCCAGATGTGTATCCTCCATCTGGAGACACCTATCTCCTTCTGGATTCAATTCGGATTACCTCAGATGATGAGTTTCTTGAGGTTGGATGTGGGGCTGGGCTCATTACACTAAAAGGAGCTGAGCGAGCCCGAAGTGCGATAAGCATTGATGTTTCTATTGATGCAGTCCGCAATACAAAGGAGAACTTGAGAAGGAATGGACTTGATCAAAATTGTGCTGTATTCCAATCGGATCTACTCAGTTCAATTGACTCATCTACAAAGTTCTCCCTAATAGTTTTCAATCCCCCATACCTCCCTGATGATGACATGTCAACAAATCTAGACCATGCTCTCATTGGAGGACATACAGGAGCAGAGGTGACTCAGAGATTCATACCGCAAGCAGCGAATCATTTGATTAAGGGTGGACGTGTGTATGTTGTTGTATCCACCCTTGCAGATAGCGAAGCTATTTGGAAGACTATGAGTGACTGCAGTTTGAGTGTTGAAATAGTCTCAGAAGAACCTCAATTCTTTGAAAAGATACAAGTATTCAAGGGAACACGCTAAGAAAGACCCTAGGGAAACGATTTTATGAAACTACGTGGGGCCTAGATGCATTCTCGAGGTCTCTAAGAGGGAACCAGATATGTCTGAAAAGAAAAAGACCAAGTCAAAGAAGAAACCAGAAGCAAAGAAAACCACTACGACTAAGAAGAAAGAAGAAACTGTTGTAGGAAAGGATAGCTTGATCTACGTCGACTATAGTGCCACAACAAAAGATGATGGAGTTGTTTTCGATACTACAATGATAGAGGTCGCAAAGGATTCAATGATTTTCAGAGAGAACGACCGATATGAACCAATGCTTGTTGCTATCGGTTGGAACTGGTTACTTGCAGCTCTAGAAGAAGAACTCGTGGGTATGAAGGTTGGAGAGTCTAAGACCGTGGAGATTCCACCTGAGAAAGGTGCAGGTCCAAGAGACCCAGCCAAGGTCAAAATGATTGCCAAGACCAAGCTTGCTAAACACAAGACAAGACCAGTAAAAGGAGAATCAATTACGTTTGGAAAAGAACGTGGTATCGTCACTGCTGTTCTTGGTCGGCGGGTCAGGATTGATTTCAATAGTCCTCTTGCAGGTCGAATCCTAGAGTTCGATATCACTATCAGAGAGATTGTATCGGACCAATTGGACAAACTGAAAGCGATTGTGAAGAGAAGAATGCCTGGTATTCCTGATGATGATTTCAAGTTTTCAGTAGCACGGAAGATTATCACAATAGAGATGCCAAAAGAAACCAGGTACATTCAAGATGTACAATATGCGGAGATTGGTATTGCAGCTGATGCTCTTAAGGTAGTTCCCAAAGCAAAGGAAGTCAAGCTCGTAGTCACATTTGATCGCCCAGAACCTCCAAAAGAGAATACGACATAGCTGGCTAATTCAAAGGGCTTCTCAGAGCTCGGTAGCGGGCTTTTTCTTCTCTATTTTGTCAGAGAAGAAACTTTAAAATGCAATAAATAAAACGAGAGCCTGTCACTAGTTCTCTAGATTTCATCTCCTACACGGAGTTAATAGATATGGAACATAATATGCAACCCCCGGCCGAATTGAAGACGGGAACAACTACAGTTGGTTTAATTGCCAAAGACACTGTAGTTCTAGCTAGCGACCAGAGAGCCACTATGGGATATCTGATTGCTAGCAAGACAGCCAAGAAGATCTATAAAATCACAGATCAAATTGGTGCAACAATCGCAGGATCTGTTGCTGATGCTCAGTCAATCATGGATCTTTTGAGAGCCGAGGCCAAGCTCTTCGAGATTCAGAGAGGCCGACCAATTCGTGTCAAAGCCTTAACACGTCTTCTAAGCAATATCATGTTCCAAGGAAGAGGACTCTACATGCTGGGATCTCTTGTCGGAGGCTTCGACGATGATGGTCCACAGGTCTTTTACACAGACTTCGTAGGTTCTGTAATTCCAGACAAATTTGTATCCAATGGTTCTGGTTCACCCATTGCACTGGGTGTCTTGGAAGCTGGTTACAAAGAGGACCTACCGAAAAAGAAAGCGATTGAGCTTGCTGTGAGTGCGATAGCTGCTGCAATCGAGAGAGACGCAGCAACAGGCAACTCGATTCTAGTTAGTGTAATCGACAAAGATGGATATCAAGAAATCGATAAAGAAACCATAATGAAGATCTGGAAAGGCCAGTAGTGACTGAATTTGTTGAATATCGAGCGGGAAAATCTCGCTGAAGGCGCGTCCAACATTAGGAGTGTCTGGACAGACCATTAGACAACATAGGGCATTGATAGCCAAAGATTATGATGTGACCATCTATGCAGCCCAATAATAACCAAGAAGAATACGTTGACATCCGAGAGGTAATAAAGAAAGCACTACCTAGGTCAGCCGCGATTAGCTCGGTCGAGTATGAGGGACCAGAGATAGCAATCTACTCAAAGGCACCGAAGATACTTCTTGATGATGGTGACAAAATCAAGGCTTTAGCTCGGAAGATGAGGAAACGGATTGTAGTCAGATCCGCTCCAGAGGTAAGGTTGACTCATAATGAAACTGAGAAAGCTGTTCGTGAGCTAGTTCCCAAAGAGGCGGAAATTACAACAATTGATTTTGACATATCTAGGGGTGAAGTGATAATTGAGGCTCAAAAACCCGGTCTGGTAATAGGGCGTAGCGGCACAACGCTCAGAGAGATAACAAGACAGACATTCTGGCGACCCAATGTTATGCGAACTCCCCCTATCGAGAGCAAACTCATCAAACAGATTCGTTACATCATTCAATCAGAAGCAGCTACCCGCAACAAATCGTTCCGAGAGATTGGAAAAAGAATTCACAGACCTCCATTGATGAATAACAAATGGATCCGACTCATTGCTATGGGAGGATTCCGAGAAGTCGGAAGACAATGTATGTTCTTGCAGACATCAGAGAGTAATGTACTGATTGAATGTGGTGTCAATGTTGGAACACCTAGTAAGGCATTCCCTCGTTTAGACATGCCTGAGTTCAGCGTCGACAACTTAGATGCGGTCGTAATCACGCACGCGCACCTTGACCATTGCGGAATGGTACCGTTCCTCTTCAAGTATGGCTATCGTGGTCCAGTCTACATGACCCACCCCACCCTTAACCTTGCAACACTTCTGCAGTTAGACTATCTTGACGTTGCAGAGAGAGAGGGCAAGCTAAGACCATATCGAGATAGAGATGTCAAAGAAACAATATTGCACACAATACCTCTCAATTATGGAGAAGTGACTGATATTGCACCTGACGTTAGACTCACGCTCCACAATGCAGGTCACATCCTTGGATCAGCTATAGTTCACTTCCATATTGGAGATGGTCAGTACAATATGGCCTACACTGGTGATTTCAAGTTTGGAAGGACTAGATTGCTTGAGCCTGCTACTTTCACATTTCCAAGGCTTGAAACGCTCATCATTGAGAGTACTTACGGACACCCCACAGACAAGATGCCACCAAGACAGGAAGTAGAACGTAAGTTCGCCCAGATTCTGAAAAGAACACTAGATGGTGGAGGAAAGGTGCTGATACCAGTTCTCGCTGTTGGACGTGCTCAGGAGATTATGCTGGTCATTGAGGATCTAGCAGCCAAGGGGCGAATACCAAAGGTTCCAGTGTATATTGAAGGGATGATTGCTCAGGCCACAGCAATTCATACCACTCACCCTGAAGCTCTAAGCAAGAAAATACGAGAGATGATATTCCACCAAGGAGTGAATCCTTTCCTATCAGATATCTTTGTACAGGTGGACAATCCAGATCAAAGAGAGGAGATTACGGAAGCAGAGCCTTGTATTATCATGGCTACGTCAGGTATGCTTGCTGGAGGTCCAAGTGTCGATTACTTCAGACTCCTGGCACCTGATGAGAAGAATTTGTTGTGCTTTGTAAGCTATCAAGGCGAAGGCACACTTGGTAGACGTATTCAAAAAGGCTGGAAAGAAGTTAACATGAGGAGTCGAGAGGGTCGGACCTCTATAGTTCCAGTGAACATGGAAGTCACAACGGTTGAAGGCTTCTCTGGCCATTCGGATAGGAAACAGATTTTGAACTATGTCAAGAGAGTGAACCCTTTTCCCGAACGCGTTATAGTGGCACATGGAGAAGCTAGTAAAACAATAGGTCTTGCATCCACGATTCACAAGGCGCTAAATGTAGAAACAAGATCACCAGTGGTCACAGAAACCATAAATCTGCGATGAACCTCTTAGAAACTGACGAATGAAGGGGTCACAATCATACAACTATCGTTGACCAGTGCAATATCAGCCATGTAGCTACGAGTTTCTCCTCTGATTCTTTCAATGATTCGTCTTAGTTCTAGATGTGTCTGATCGTTTCCATCATTGAGTCTTGAGATATCCAACAAAACGATGTTGCCATCACGAATTTCATTCACTACAAATGGCACATCCGCAAGTGACTCAAGTTTCTTTGATTTTATGAATACTTCCTCAAGTTCTGCAAGCCTCTTGATATCATGTCTTGGGTCTTGTTGAGGTTTAGTAGATTTTATAGAAGAAAAAACACCAAGACTTGGAAGCGTCCTTTGAACCGTCGATTTCTCAGATGAGTCAGTTCTTCGGTTACGTCTAAATAGAGACCTCACAGTTAACACCTAAGTTCAAGTGAAAGAAATAGATGTATGAAGAAAAGACCGAGTATTATCACACAGAGCCAACCTTTATCATTCATTCAACTCAGAGAGCTTGGTGATTGCAATGTCCACGCAGAGGAAGGAGGACGAGGGTCTTTCCAAATTAAGAGCTCAGTTGAAAGCCCTTAGCAACCGTCATGCAACAGAAATTCTGCAGGTATTGAGTCCCCAGACTGGAGAGATTGTTCCTACCCTTGGATGGGATGGAATTGTAGAAGGAATGCTAGCGCTAGAGGGATTGACCAAACCCGTAGTGACTTCGCGTAACGAGAAATCA
>SOKL01000175.1 GCA_004376265.1 Candidatus Thorarchaeota archaeon | reverse complement strand
ATCTATACCGTGCCAGTATCGAGCAATCCATGATGCAATTTCACCTGCTCCATGACCTCCTCCCGATGTATACAATATGAAGGTCCGTCTATCCTTGATTCGATTCATAAACGGATTTGACTTGTGGAAATCGTCGACTATGCTGGGATAAGGCAACGCTTCAGTGACCTGCGCTTCAGGGGGTATCTCAAAAGGAAATATCACAATCGCAATATGCTGTAACTTACGATCATCGGTGTCAATCTGAATTACACTCTTTGGATGATGTCTTCTCGAATTCGTTACTAAATCATCTCTGATTCGTTCATATGATGAGATTGCAAAATCGACAAGATGTTTTCGAATAATCAAAGGAAATATCGCTTCATCCACCAAGAGGATTCCTGAAACAATGATTGAGCTAGCTGTTGACTCGTCGTTCGTTAACCTTTGATAGTCTGCAATCAGTCCGCGTGAATAGAGCTCGACCTGACGTTTCTCTGACCGAGACGGAGTATTGTCAATTACCAGTTGCCATTCCTTGTCAGACATAACTCGTCTTCTACTTGACGTATCTGCAACAATTTTGTTGGTTCCCTTTACCAGACGACCTACGAATCCACATTCAAAGGCCTTCTTTGTTTTTGTATCCAGAACCATAACAGGACGCCATATTCCAATAGAGTGTCCATCGTCTGTAGGTCCGATTATGTTTTGTCTAAGATAGAGAACGAGGTCTGCTCGTCCATATCCTGAGAGAACAGGAACATCAGCGGCAAGGAGATATCCTCTTTTGTCATCCGCGTAATAATCTCCTCCAAGGACAATGGTTCGCTCAGTTGTAGGATGTGTCAAGCCCCAAGATATTCTCTTATGCATCCGAGTGCCTCCTGCTGATGCATCTCTAAGAACATCTTCTGCAAGTTTCTTGAGGTCTCTTTGGTCAATATATTCTCTATACTTACTTTTCAATTCATTATAGGCAATATGAGCCCCATTCAATGGTTTGACATCATCCAAGGTCAGGATTGTCTTCGCATGGATTTCTTCTCTGCTGACCCGCTGTGTCAATCGCTGGGGGCGACCATTTCTGTTCCCATATTCGACCTGAATATATTGGAGAATTCGATTGAGAATTTTCGCACTCTTTCGGATGAAGTCACCTGTCCCTATTTTAGTGCCCCGTCCAGTTCTTTCCCCTGTGTAGATATGATCTAGAAATGATCGTAATCTGAAAATTAGCAAATCAATGTAGGTCGATGCTGCTCGGTTTGGTACGGAGTTAATGAAACATTGACGACAGAGCTCATTGACTATTGCACGAATCATGTCAACAAAGTCAAGAGGTTGTAGAGTTGGGTGTGCAAGAATGACCTTTGTACCACGTGAGCTGTCAGGATACCCATAACCTGTTGATCTCTTTGTTGAACCATTCTTCTTCGTATATTCATAATTCATTTTGGTGGGAGTTGGAAATGGATATCTAGACATCCCGAGAAACCTAAGTCGTGCTCCAGCTAGATTCAGCAGGGCATTCATAGGACCGATAGGTCCTTCATCCCAAGAATAGACTCGCTTCGTTTCAGTGTTACCCAAGAGTGCTGTAGTATTGAAGATCATCTTGTGGTGGTTCTTACGAAGATACTTTTCTACTCTGCAGATGGGGATGAAGTAATCGGGATCCCCTTGTTTCTTTCTCCGCTGGCTTTCAGCCCATACTTCTCTCCATATCTTGAGAGAACGTTTGTAGATTCCAGGAAATTGATTTTCACCCCGTTTAATCATCTCGAGAAGAGAAACAAGACCGGTTCTCTTTGCAATTGCCATTTTCTGACCAGGTCTTCGAATGACAGCACGTGGGGATTTCATCATTAATCAAAATATCGTCATTACTTATAAGACACTCTAACATCATATCTATCATTATATGCCTTATCTGAGTTAAACAGGCATTAGAATGACTTAATTTTGGAATATATCTACTCTTAGTACTTTAAATACATGAGTACATACGAAAATAGGAGTTCAAAACACTCCTTCCAGATAGGAAGGGGAGTGAACTCTGACTGACCTAACAGGTCGGACTTTAAATACACTAGGTGATTAGCGATGGGTTTCTCCCAAGGAACAACAATCAGTGTCAAAATTCCCATAGCATGGGACAGGATGACTAGAAGTTCTAGACAGAAACTTCGACAGATTGTTGGGAGAGACACAAGGATCATCAAAGCATATCTTGGAATAATCCAAGCACACGAAAAATCTCTCCTAACAGGTAAGAGGAAGAATCGGATAGATGAAAGCAAACTGCATGCCTTGACTCTGACTGCAACTCGTCCGAAGGTCAAGCGGCTATCTGTCGAACATGACATGAAAGCTAAGTTCCCAAGGACTTCTCAAAATGAATTCACTGAATGTCGAAAGACAGCGGTAGGTCTCTATGAGAGCTATCTCTCACACAAAATAAAGCGGGGAAGAAGGGTATCTCATCCCTGTGTCCATTCACAATCAAAACGAATTCCACGGATGACCTTCTCTCCTCGGGTGTTCAAACTCATTGAGAACAAGACTTACACTGCACGATGGTGGATGAATCTCAGAAATTCACTTGACTCATTCAGGGAGGGAAGGGTTAAGCATGAAAGACTCCTCCTCCCATTGAAGGTTTCACCCTTTCATGAAAATCATTTGAACAGGGGTGATGTGAAAGCAGCGCAGATTTTTCGAGATAGAAACGGAAAGTGGTGGGTGACTATTGCAGTTCGTCTGAAAGAATCAAGGGTTTCTGATACAACTCTACAACCTGCGGTTCTTGGAATAGATCTCGGGATAGAAAAAGCGGCCTGTGCTACACTTGTCACGCCAGACAAAGTCCGTGAAACA
>SOKL01000033.1 GCA_004376265.1 Candidatus Thorarchaeota archaeon | reverse complement strand
CTTGGTGATTTTTCTCTGAGCTTTCATCTTTATCTTTTTATCAAGCACGAAACCTTTCACCTCTTCCTAGGAAGCCGTTGGGCAAGGAATACTGTTAGATCATCAACTTCAACCGTGCTCCCTGATTTGAAGAGATTGTTCTCAATTTGGACCGTGCATAGAGGGCAGGGAGTAACTAATCTATCAGCACCTGTTTTTTGTATAGCATCTAGATTTTCTTTGACAACTGCATTAGCGACATCACTTGAATGGTATGCGACCATCCCTCCACCTCCGCAACAAGAATCATTAGCTTCAGATTCGGTGACCTTCACTCCAGGGAATTGTTGAAGGAGATCGAGTGCATTTTGCATCACCTGACGAGATGTGTGCTTGATGAGATGACACGGGTCATGCACCGAAACATGAACATCTGAGAATCCAGCGGAATCCTTGACCGCTGAACCAATCTTCTCAAGACCTATCTCTTCTGCTAGAAATTCTATGATATGAATTGCAGGTATCCCCCAACCATCACGTTCTGATATTTCAGACAGGTTGGATGTACATCCCGCACATGTTGTCACTACAATCTTGGCATCTACTTTCTTTACTTTCTTCTGAAGACGTTTGGCGAGAAACCGTGCGGTTTCGTGATCACCAATGAGATTAGATGGCAATCCACAACAGGACATCTCATCTAACACAGTGAAATTAACATCGAAGAAATCAAGGATTACTTTTGCAGCCTCCCGGACCTCTTGAGATCGTTCTTCTGCTTGACAACCAGGATAAAATAGAACCTCTGCTTGTTCCAATTTTGGATCTTCAATTAAGGGTAGTCTAAATCGTTCAATGCGCATGTCGCGGCTCTCAATCTTCTCTTCCTTTGTTTCCCAAGGTTCAAAGACCAGATTATATTTGGAAATCACCTCTCGTACAATATGAAGTCCTTTGGGAACAAGATCAGGTCTGTGCTCGAATATTCGAGCGCGAATCATATTGACAACCTCAGGAATGTTGACGTTCTTAGGACAAATTTCGCGGCATGTTCCACAACCTGTGCAAAGGTATACTGTATCTGCAGTTGCCCAGAACTCGGGAGGGGACCTGCTTAGTTCAATAGCAATGCTCCGAGGTCCACTGAAACGATTAACTCCGACTGCTGCCACAACAGGACAATGTTGAATGCACAGCCCACAATTGATACATGACTCAACCGATTTGACAATCTCGAGCTCATCAGAGCGATACGGAGTAATGCCCTCTTTCTTGAGTGTACTCTTCACATACTCATAAGCTTCCTCTTCACTCAAACTAGGGCACCTCCTTCACATAGCTGATTGCACTCATTGCCGCACTAAATCCACTAGTCACTGCAACACCAAGTCCGCTTTTCTCAACAGAATAATTGTACCCGGCCAGAACAGAACCAGCTGCAAAGAGGTTCTTTACCCATTCAACGCCATCCTCCTGAATGGGTCTGAATTGAGGATCTACAGTTAGCCCAGTTGAATAGATAGGCTGACCTTCAGAAGTGATAGATACTCGATTTGTTGCCTTGGATGGAAGAGTATCTCCAGCAGAATAATACGATCCAGTAACAGTCATCAATCCGAATATGGTCTCACGTATACCCCTTTCATCTCCAACAAGTCCATTTCCAATGAATTTCCCAGTTGCGAGCACATATGCCTTGGCGTTGATTTTAATTTCTCTTTGGGGTGCTCTTCCAGTTACATGCTTTAGCTGATCATCTTTTTTCAGGAACGATATTACCTCATGACCTATTAGGAGTCTACCTCCAGCCTTCCTGAATATACGTTCCAAAGCTAGTTGCAAACGCAATCCAGGGACCGATGGAGGAAAGCCAAGTAGCTCGAAAACATCTGCGCCAATTTCTTGTTTCAAGTTGGTTTGATTTCTAACTGCATTCTTAAGACCCAATATCGGCGGCAATGCGACATGAGTTGCTCCAACTTTGTCGACATGTTCCTTGAGCTGTTCTGCAAGGTCGTCCAAAGCCTCATCGTGGTCTAGGTGGCGAGCTATCTCTATTCCAGATACGTTTACACTGTTCCCAAATGGTGCAACTTGAATTGTGCAATGAGCAACTTTTCGTGATGGTAAACCGAAAGCAATTCGATCTTCAAGATAGGTCTTAGCAGCAGATGCAGGATAGAAATCAGGATGCCCCATGATTCCTGCAAACAAAAGTGTACTATCTTCTCGTTCCTGAACATCTCCAGGATCCATGGTTTTTTGAATCAGACAAGTTGGTTTTGTTGTGCCAAGGATTGTGATTGGGAGGATATTGGTACTAAAATCACCAACCAGTGTGGCAATGGTTCCATCAAGGTGATTTCTCAACCAGTTAACGGATTCGCGTGACCTCTCAACAACAGCGTCTACCACTTTCTCGGGAGTGACATTCTCAGCGTAACCAACGACACTGTAGGGATGGAGAGGATATAGCCCAGCAATTGCAGTAAGGCCTTCTTCTGGAGTTATGAAAGGTTCAGAAGCCTCTGGGAGATATCCAATTACATCAATCGCACCCGAAGAATAAGCTGTTGCACTCTGCCCTTTTCGTACTAGTACAGTTTCTAATCCGCCTTCTGCGGCCACTATCCCTGCCACAAGACCTGCCATTCCACCGCCAATAACAAGAAGATCAGCTTCAATATCCATCAGGACATCTCCTCCCATGGCTTCAAGTCATAGTCTACATCTGACTGGTCAAGGTTTCCGACACATGCATACATACCCTGGGCAAGCTCCTCTTGGGCCAGTTGTTCACCACGCATGGACTGTCGAATTCCCTTCCACCTCTCTGAACGGAAGTCAAGAATGTCTACGAGGTAATCGTCACCACCCAAGTCTAGCTCCTCTGAAAGAATACTTGCAGCCTTGTAGGTACAAAATGTTCCTTGACAGGGTCCTGTGCCTAGACGAAGTCTTCTCCGCAAATCATTCAATGTCTGGGGGAATTCCTCTCTTATGGCGTATCGTATCTCTGCTTCAATTATTGGTTCACACGTACAGATTGTTGTTTTCCATTCAGGGTGCTCTTTGGTGAGCTCTAGAACTTTCACCATTTCAGTGCCGCGTCGAGCTCGCATTCGTTCTAGAGCATGAAGTGAAATATCGTATTCTTTGGCTAGGGCAATGACATCCACAACATCCTCATTCCCAGGTAGAGGTTTCTCATGAGTTGTGCACTTTGTCTTCTTTCCCAGCTTCTCACAGACAAGGTTAGTGGCGGCCTCAGCCATGTGTCTACATGTCACAAGTTTTCCACCTGTAAAACTGATCAAGCCTTTGAGTTTGTCCCGAGATTCATGGTCTATGACTTGATACCCTCTAGTTACCTTTTCTTCAGGAACGTTCCAATCTGGAACTAGGGGTCTCACACCTGCCATAGTCCGGATAATTCGAGCTTCGCGAATTGATGGAATTAGTGATTCAATACTTTGCAAAAGGTATTCTATCTCATCAAAGGAGGCTACCAACGAGTCAGGGTCTTCCCACGTATCTAGGGCAGTAGTTCCAAGAAGAGTGGTATTTTCATGCGGAAACAGATAGACCCATCTTCCGTCAAGGGCTCTCACTGTGATACCCACGTTCACGATTCTTCTGTCAAAGATCACATGAGCTCCCTTGTTTAGACGTAGCTCAAGACTGGCATCAGCAAATTCAGCAACTTTGTGTGCCCACGGACCTGCAGCATTCACAACAATCTTTGATCGGACCTTCTCTATACTGCCAGTTACTCGATTGTAAAAAACTACTCCATCAACGGTACCTTTCGCAGAATCGGTTTCAATATCAACAACTTCACAGTACGTCTTAACAATAGCTCCGTGCTTAATAGCATCGAGTGCCTGAAGTAGACACAATCGAAATGGGTCTATGAAGAACTCTTCATAGTATACACTTGCGATGAGGTCAGGGTGAAGTTTGGGTTCAATCTCAAGAGATGCTTCTGGAGTGAGGAATAACATAGACGGGACATCTCTTTCCTTTGCATGATCAGAATAAGCATCAACATAGGCACCATCACTTGCTACATCGCTCATACTCTTGAATGGAGCAAGTATTGGGGTCTTCATGATGATATGACGTGCGATATGATTGAAGTGCACAACTTCTTTCGAGCACATCTCCATTATGTCCGGTTCATCACGGTATTTGAAACCTGAAGAAATCATCCCAGCACAAGTACCGACAGTCGCCGATGCAATGTCATCTCGTTCAAGCAGAAGTGTTCGAAGACCTCTCATCGCACAGTCTCGGGCGACAGCAGTCCCCGTACTACCTCCACCAATCACTACAACATCGAACTCGGATTCGCCCATACATATCTTGTCCCTTTGATGAGGATGTTTTGAGATTCGTCTGCTTCTATTAGAAGGAGTACGCACAATACAAGCATTTCGGATTGACAATGAGGTGAATTCAGAGGCACAATAAGCAAGATACATTAAAAGGAAGTCAAACGCGGAATCGTTTGGTGAATTGTTTTATGCGTTCTTATGAACTTGGCACGATGACGGTTGGTAGTCATGACGCGGAGAAACTCACAGAAGCTCTTGGAATCCAAAATGACCGCTTTGAGTTCGTTGTCGATCTTGCCAAAGACGCATGGGACCATGAAGAAACAATTAGCGAGTCAATTGAATATCTAGCTGAACAAGCTAAAAGGTCACGGGAAGATGATAGTGTTGAAGATATCACTGGATCCGAGCTTGCGTTGGCGTTCGTATTCTTTGGTCGAATTTGGGAAGACCTACACGAAGATGAAGAATAACTCACAATTCTAGGATATGGCATCCAGGATGTTACCCATTTCTGCAATCACCATTTTGTTGAAAACCGTATAGAGTTTCTTATACACTGCAACATTTTCAGGGATGGGCTCACGTCGTTCATCGACATGAAACATGTTCTCATATGCCTCTGAATAGTCGCCATAGACACCTGACCCTACAGCTCCTAACATTGCGGCACCAATAACTGTAGAATCTTTAACTCTGGGGAGTACAATTGTTTTGTCAGTGCAGTCTGCTTGTATCTGACGCCATAATGGTGAATTTGCCCCTCCTCCACCAATGAAAAGCTCTTTGAACTCGACATCAATCAGCCCTTCCATCATTTGTAAGTAAAAGGAGATGGTATATCCATTTGCCTCCAAGATTGCTCGAGCGACATGTGCTTTCGTGTGGCCAAAGCCAAGATTATAGAGTATTCCCAAATTGTAAGCCATGTATGGAAATAACACGAGTCCATCACTTCCAGCGGGAACTAAAGCGGCCGAGGACTCGATGATTTGATAAACATCTTTCTCCGTTTGTGCTGCGAGAGCTATCTCAGGTTCGCAATACTGGTCCCTATACCATTTGTATGTAAGTCCAGTTCCCGGAGTTACGCCCTCGAGAATCCACTTACCGGGTATCGCAGAGGGATGACAATACATCACAAATGATTCTTCCATGAATTCTTCGAGATGAGTAACCACAAAGGTTCCGGTTCCAGTGGTGGCTTTCACTAATCCAGGTTTCATAACCCCCATACCTAATGCAGCACACTGTTGATCACCACTACCCAAGATAACAGGCGTTCCCTTTCTCAAGGATGTAGCCTTTGCAGCCTCTGAATTGATATCACCAATAGTGGTTCCAGAGTCCTTGATATCTGCTAATTTGTCAATGGGAATTCCAGCTGCTTCACATAGCTCTACAGACCATTGGAGAGTTTTATAGTCAAATGGACCGAACCTAGACTCCGCTGGAGAACTGACCAATGCACCACAGAGACGATTGTTGATGAAAGCATCAATATGTGCCCATTTGTATGTCTTCTTGAATAATCCAGGGCGATTCTCAGCAAACCACATCATCTTTCTGACAGCATTTCTTTGACCAACCTCTTCAGCCATCTCTTTGCTCTTTGCAGTTTTTCGGGAATCAATCCAAGTCACAGTTGGAGCTAAAGCCGTACCATTCTTGTCAATCGGTGTAATCGAGTCTCTGGCTGTTGTGACAATCACACCGACTATCGCGTCAGATCCATGTTTGCAACTTGCAAGTGCTCTCTGCATAGTGTTAGCAGATGCACGCCAGTAAGTGTCAGCAACTTGTTCGTGTATCTTGACATCCTTGGGCTTTAGGGGATACTCCTCATACGCTTTACTGACCTCGCGCCCTTCTTCATCAACAATTACAGAGCGTGTTCCAGTTGTACCAACATCAAAGATTGCAAAGAGGCGGTCACTCATCAGGTTCACCTACAATCTGTGTTTGAATAAGGCGGCATATAGATTGTCCGACCATGAGAGTTATCTAGTGTTTCAGTACCCAGTTGACTAATGTCAGACTATCCAGCACATGTTGAGATTGAACCTCGTGTCCATCTAGTTAGAGGAACAAACGATGCTCGCTTCCCTGAAGCAAACACACTGTTAATCGATGATGAGATACTCACTCTTGTAGATGCAGGTTCAAATCCAGAGCAGGTCTTCTCTACTCTTAGAGATCTAGGTCATCAACCAGAGGACCTCGACCGTATCGTGCTAACGCATTTTCATGCCGATCATAAGGGCTACGCTGCTCAGCTGCGACAAATATCTGATTGTGAAGTGTTGTGTCATCCATTAGCGAGGGAGGGCGTTGAAAGCTTTCAGACCATGATGAATTTCATAGGTATCGATAATTCAGAATCAAAAGGTCACTGGACGAACTTACTAATATCCAGATTACCACATGTGCAAAATGACTACATAGTGGATGGTACCTTTCGTGATGATAATCCGATTGACTGTGGAGAGGTGCAACTTATCCCTCTTCATTCACCTGGACACACACACGACCATACATGTTTTGGTATCAATGGACTCGAGAAGATACTTCTTGTAGATATTGACCTCACCGAGTTTGGACCTTGGTACGGGAATACTGTAAGTGACATTGGGGAGTTTAAGAAGTCTATCGAACAGATAATCGATTTGCATCCCAAAATTGGCATCAGCAGTCACCTTCTGAATCCCGTGACAGAGAAGCTTGAAGCTCATCTCGAAAGTTACTTGACACTTTTCCAAAACCGCGATGAACAAATCCTCAATCATATCGCTGAAGGAGTTAATACTGTGAAGGAACTTGCAAAAATCCCAATAATCTACCCTCGAATTCCACATCCTGCCTATCTCGTTTTTGAGGAAATCATGATCGACAAGCACATTGACCTTCTGTCCAAGAATGACCTTGTTCTTCTTGAGGATGGACAGCTTCAGGTTCTAAGAACATAGTTCGATTGCGAAAAAATCAACACTACTTGTGTTTGAATTCAGGTTTACGTTTCTCAAGGAAAGCTGCTACTCCTTCTTCCTTATCCTCTGTATCAAAGGTCTGGCAAAATGCCTCAAGCTCGAAAGTGAGGTGTTCGTCGAGTGGGAGTTGCCAAGCTTTCTGGATGGATTGTTTTGCTAAAGCAAGAGCAACTCCAGGCATTTGGCATAGTCTTGTAGCAAGTTCCAAAACACCTGCTCTGAGTTCATCCTGCGAGTTGAAGACTTTGTTCACAAGACCAATTCTCAATGCTTCTTCAGCATTTATCCGACCACCAGTTAGAATGAGTTCTTTCGCAATTCCAAGACCAACAAGCCTAGGAAGTCGTACAGTTCCTCCATTTCCAGGCAGGGTTCCAAGATTAATCTCTGGAAGACCAAGTTGTGCATTTACTGATGCATAACGGATATCGCATGCTAGTGCTAACTCACAACCTCCACCAAGTGCATACCCATTAATAGCCGCAATAATCGGCTTGGTCATCGAAATCATGTACTCAGCAATATCTCGACTGGGGTCTACAACAGAGCGGATAGTTGTTGAGTCGCGCCCCACAAAATCAGTGATATCACTTCCAGATATGAAGGCTTTTTCACCAGCCCCAGTGATGACGACGACCCGGATGGAAGGATCTTCCTCAGCTCGTGTGAACATTGCAAGTAGTATTTCTTTCACTTTAAGGTTGAACGCATTATATTTCTCAATACGATTTATTGTGATTGTAGCTATCGCATTCTCTACATCAAAGAGTACCAAATCTTCTGTCATGGTTGTTTCACATCCACCATCACTGAAGCATTTTGGGAGGGCTATAGCAATCTCCGAACTCTTGCTGAAGTTTTTTCAATTCCTCTCGAACTTTATCAAGTCCAAGACGCTCAATGGTTTCAAAGGGGCCTTCTTTGTAGTTTGAACCCAGTTTCATGGCCTTGTCAATATCCTCCTTTGATGCAATCCCAGCCTCGAATTCAATCATGGCCTCTCTCAGATATGGCATGAGGATTCTGTTGACCAACCAATCTGGATCGGCACCCTTTGGTTCGTCAATTGACCGTTTCTGGCCATCTTCATAAGCATAGAAACCCTTACCTGCTTTCCTTCCGATTCTTCCCTCTTTTACAAACCTCTTGAGTATTTCAGGAACTTTGTAACATTCTCCCAATTCTCTTTCTAGCGTACTCCCTGTACCGAGGGATACATCCATACCAACAAAGTCAGATAATTCCAATGATCCCATGGGTGTGCCGAGCTTCTCTTTCATAGCTGAGTCAATCTCTTCAGCGCTCGCTAGACCTTGTTCATAGATATGTAGTACCGCTCTCGAAATCTGACTTCGGAGCCTGTTGACAATGAATCCAGGACTGTCTATTGCTTTAACAGTGATTTTTCTCTGTTTCTCACCCACTTCTAGTGCAGTCTGAACGGTGTCTTCGTCTGTTTCCTTGCTGATAATGACCTCTAGAAGTTTCATTGCGGGCACAGGAGAGAAGTAGTGCATACCAATTACTTTGTTAGGTCGATTTGTCACCTTACCGAGCTCGGTTATACTAAGGGATGATGTGTTGGAAGCGAGGATTGTGTGAGGCTTTGCAGCACTGTCCATTTCTTTGAACAGTTTCTTCTTGACATCCATGTTTTCGAAGACAGCCTCTATGACCAAATCCACATCACTTACTGCTTCGCTTAGATTAGTTGTAGTTGTTAACTGACTGATTATCTTCACACCATCTTCAGGTGATAACTTCCCTCGTTTGACTCCTGATTCCACATATTTATTGAAACGAGACAAACCGCGTTGTATCGCGTCGTCATCTAAATCAGTCATTATCACTTCATATCCACATGCTCGTGACACATATGAGATTCCTGCTCCCATAAGACCGGAACCAACAACTGCTATCTTTTTGACCTTCATTTCATTCACTCCTTCTTTCTGAATGCTATTCTTTTGTATGGTTTACCCCATCTTTCATCATACAATAGTCCTTCTAGTGGTGGTCGACTGGGTCCCAGATGTCTATCAGATACAGGAACACCAATACAAAATGCTGTCAAAGGTGTCCACATCGGTGGAATTCCAATTCTGTCACGTATTAACTGAGTGTGCCGTGAGTCTGAGCAAACCAAAGCCTCGTAACCACAACCATACCCCATTGCCGATGCGACCATCCACATATTTTGTATAGCCATACCTGCTACAACAGAACCAAAGAGTTCATTGGGGTAGAGTTTGGTTGCATCGTGCCAAGCATGACTTGCACACACAATGATGACGGTATCGCTCTTTTCGGGATACCTGAAGAGTTTTCCATCACGAAGTCGAGAGAACACAGCGGCTCGAAATTCATCCCCGATATACCAATTTCTTCCGCTTGTGATCTCAAAAGGAGATATTCCAAATACTGTCTGTGCATTTTCATGTGCAATATCTGCTAAGAATTCCTTAGTTTCTTGGTCATCTCTTATCACAATTAACCGAATCATCAACATGTTCTCAGGACTTGGAGCGTGTCGCGCTGCCTCTAATATCAACTCGATGTGTTCATCAGGAATTTTCGCTCCAGTGAACTCACGAATTGAGCGGCGAGACCGGACATGTTTCAATACACCTAAACCTGAAGCAATTTTTGTGTCCTCAATCTTCTCATTGCCACTATCCGATTTTCCTTTTGCACTCGTTGTCATTACCTCACATCATGAAAGTTACTCGAAAAGGAGAGCATATCCTCTGTCATGTAACGTATACCTAGCCACTTGAAATCTAAAATCCACTATGCGAATGCACTATTTATACAAACGCATTCCTTTGGAAATATCGTGACTTGTTACTTGTGTTTGAATTCTGCTTTTCGCTTCTCAAGGAAAGCTGCTACACCTTCTTCTTTATCCTCAGTATCGAATGTTTGACAAAACGCATCAAGCTCAAATGCAAGATTATCACTAAGAGTTTGTTGCCAAGCGTTGTTTAGTGATTGTTTTGCCAGTTTGAGTGCCACTCCAGGTTTATCAACTAACTTGGTTGCGAGTTCTTTCGTACCCTCATGGAGGGCTTCAACGGACTCAAACACTCTATTTACTAGACCTATCCGCAATGCTTCATCAGCCTTGATCTGATCTCCTGTGTATACGAGCTCTTTTGCCATTCCGAGGCCGACAAGCCGTGGGAGTCTAACTGTACCACCATATCCAGGAATGATACCCAGAAGAATCTCAGGTTGTCCGAATCTTGCATTCGCTGATGTATATCGGATGTCACAGGCCATGGCAAGCTCACAACCCCCTCCCAGTGCAAAACCGTTTACTGCGGCAATCACTGGTTTGCTCATTGACTCTATATACACACTGAGGTCTTGTCCTTGCTTAGCAGCTGGAAGTACCTCTTTTGAGTTCTTTCCGGGGAATCCTGTTATATCAGCACCTGCAGCAAAAGCTTTCTCACCAGCACCTGTAAGGATAACAACCCTCACAGCATCATCCTTCTCAGCTTTATTGAAGAAATCAGTTAGAGCTGCTCTCACGGTTGCGTTCAAAGCATTATATTTTGCAGGTCGATTAATTGTGATGGTTGCAATTCCATCAGCTACTTCATAGAGAACTTCCTGTTCATGTTCAGACACAGCACTTCCTCCTAGCTATTAGTCGCTCTGGTTCAGAGGGCAGTAATAAGCCTTCGTGATTATGAATCTGGAATCTCTCAAGGTTAAATACTGGTTTGTTTCTTGTTGTACGTACCGTCTGGAGATTGAACTTATGGATAGCTCAGAAAAGAGAGATGTTTGGACACAGACTCTCAGTGCAATGAAAGTATCCCTTGAGAGCTCCTATGAGTTCAAGACAGTTGTTCACGAGGAATCGCGACTCATTGAGGGACTCAAAGACAACAAGAAAGACTATGTTGTTTTCTCAGGTTACAGACGAAATGCTGGTAGACGTAGACTCAACGATACCAAGAGAGTGATTGATACAGCACTCGTGAAGATTGTTTGTTGTGAGTCAAAGGATGCACCCCGCATCTATCTAGACACTCTGAAGACAATCGCAATGCAGACTCAATGGACATCAGTGCTAGAGAAGTTATCAGAGCATGATCACACCTTTCATTGATGTTAATAGTCTAGGTCACTAGACCACCATTCATATGATTAGAGTATTTGTAATTTGTAAATCTGACAGGTGATAGAGTATCTCAACAATATTGAATGAGAATTGCTGTGATGGGTGTGGTACCTGTGTAAAGACCTGCAGGTATGGTGTCTATGAGAATCTAGATGAGAAACCGCAAGTGGCTCATGTTCAGTATTGCAAGGAATGTGGGAACTGTATTGAAGAGTGTCCCAAAGGGTGTATCTCATTTCGTGATAACATTCACAAATAGTGAACGAAAAATAAATAGAAAGGTGAGCCCGGAGGCTCTGCCTTGTATTATACAAGCCACTTGTAAGTGGTCATCTTATCCTGTGTTTCAAAAGCTAGTTTGAGTGGCATCCCAACTGTGGGTGGACCCATCGGGTTTGTGATATGAGCTGTCAATCTCAGACCAGATGGAAACTCTCCAATTGCCACGATGTAGGGTTGCTTTGAAGACAGGCTCGCTGGAGCAAAGTCAACAATGACATATGAGTAGAGTTTTGCCTCTTTCTCAGTGAACTCAGTCAGCTCACAGTCACTCATATCTTTTTGACAGTGTTGTCTTGGAGGTAGATAGTCAGCTCCGCACTTTGTACATTTACTCTTCATGAGTTTTCCGTCTTCAAGTGCCTCCAAGAACTTTTGGAAGAAGGGGGTTATTGCTTTGTCAGTAGCGTAGCCAAGGTAGATCTCTTTCTGTTCTGCCATTTACTACCAACCCCTCTCATAAATGAAAACATTGACGAACTGTCCAGATTGTCCGACATTGTGTACTAGACCATGCTTCACGTCATCTATTTGTCGTGTTGGGTTCTCAGCTTCACCTTTCATCTGTTTCAGGACTTCATAGGTCATTGAAACCCCAGTCGCCCCAAGAGGATGACCCTTGCTTTTGAGTCCACCATCGACGTTCACAGGAATCCTACCATCATGATAGTTCTCCTTGTTTTCGACAAGCTCGGGACCTTTTCCAGGTTCAGCAAAGCCAAGATCCTCATAAGCGATGAGTTCTGCAATAGTGAAGCAGTCATGAACTTGAGCCATGTCGATGTCCTTGGATTCAACTCCAGCCATCTTGTAAGCTGCTTGTGCAGCACGCTTTGCTCCTGGAATTGATGTCAGAGTGGAACGGTCTTGAATCATCATTGAGGATGCACCAGCACCGATTCCTGTAATCCACATCGGTTGGTCAGTGAACTCCTTGACCCTTTCCTCTGCAGCAATTACAACTGCAGCTGCACCATCAGTGATGAGACTGCAATCATAGAGATTCAAAGGTCTGCAAATGGGTATAGCATTGTTAGCCTCCTCGAAAGACACCTCTTTTGGAAGATGTGCCTTTGGATTCTGTGCACCATAATGGTGAGACTTCACAGCAATCTTTGCCAGTATATCATGCTCCATTCCATATTCACTCATGTAACGCGATGCCATCAGGGCATAGAAAGCAGGGAAGCTAATACCAAAGGGATACTCCCAACGCATGTCTCCAGCTTGAGACATGTACTCTGTCGCAGTAGCTGAAGAAACACGATTCATTTGTTCGACACCCAAAACCAACATCACATCGTAAAGACCTGCGGAAACCATTCCCCACGCAGCCCTAAGGCTCGCAGTTCCGGTTGTGCAAGCAGACTCGACTCTCAAGTGTGGTTTATCGTGAAGCCCAATATAATCAGCAATCAAGGCAGAACCTGCGCCCTGACCAGTGAATTGTGATGCAGCATATGAGAGGACGCTTGCGTCGATCTTGTCCTGTGAGATTCCTTCATCGTAAATCGGCTTGTAGGCCTCAGCACAGAGCTCTCTCATTGTGGCATCATATCTTTTTCCAAACTTGCTGTGGCCACCAGCGACGACAGCAACTTTTCTTGCCATTTCATATCCTCCGTAGGTAGAGCCAGTCCAGTATTCTAGAACAGGGCTCAATATGTTATAGAGTAAGTAGCTTGACAATTAACCATGAACTTAAGGTTGACGATTTATCACCAAAAAGAGAAGAAAGACCCCGGAGAACCGGGGTCGACAATAAAGAAACTATTCTCCAGTAAACTTACCACGTCGCTTCTCAAAGACTGAGGTGATTCCCTCACCAAGATCCTTTGTCTGGAAACATTGCACTCCAGCATCGGTGAGAAATTCAAAATTATCCTTGTAGTCTACTTCGAAAGCCATATGTGTAGCCTGTTTTGCTAGCTTCATAGCGATTGGTGCATTGCCACCAAGTTTTGCTCCATACCACATTGCTTGGCTAAGCAACTCATCCTTGGTTACAACTTTGCTTACGAGACCCATGTCTAGAGCCTCTTGAGCCGTAACCTGCCCTCCAGTTAGAATTATCTCCATTGCTTTCCCAAGTCCTACAATTCTAGGAAGTCTAACGCATCCACCCCATGATGGAATTAAACCTAGACTGACCTCAGGAGTTCCAATCTTTGCTTCAGTGTCACAAATCCGGATATCGCAGGCGAGAGCAAGTTCAGTCCCACCACCAAGACAGAGTCCATTTATGGCTGCTATTACAGGTTTGCTAAGTTTCGCAACAGTGTCGATTGCTTCTATGCCTTGTGTCAAGAGAGGTCGGACCTCATCTGGTGTGCTCAGGAGGGCTTGCGCATCCTTCAAATCTGCACCAACACCGAACACCTTATCGTGTGTCGACGCGATTACAATTGATCTGACTTCTGGATCCTTTTCAGCCTCTTGTAAAGCTGCGACAAGCTCTTCGAGGATTGTAGCATTAAAGGCATTCATTGCATCAATACGATTCATCTTAATTACGGCAACATTCTTTGCAGGAGAAAGAAACGAACCTTCTTTTGAGTAAAGTATTGTTTCATATTCTGGCATTTTTTCCACCTTTTTGGGGACTATATCGATTTCGGAGAGAGTGGCCGACTTATAAATCTCATTCATTTTAGCGATTGGAATCGAAAAAGAGGAGAGAGGACAAGGGATAACCTTGTCCAATTCTAACTCTATATTATCCTAGATACTTCGGTAAGGAATAACAAGACCCTGCCTCAGCTTCGAGTTTGGTGAGAAATTCTCGAATCATATCAAGGCCAAACTCATTAGCCATCTCAAAGGGACCTTTAGGCCAGCTTGCTCCAAGCTTCATCGCCATGTCGATGTCTTCCTTGTTGGCAATGTCTTGGTCTACGAGTATCATGGCTTCCCGTACTCCTGGGATGTTCAGTCGCTGCACAATCCAGTTGGGATCTGCACCCTTCGGAGCTTCAGGTTCAACAACATCAGGACCATAAGAATAGAAGCCTTTCTTGGACTTCATGCCAATATCTCCTGATTCCACCAAATTCTTCAGAGTATCAGGAGGTTTGAAACAGTCACCGATTTCTCGATAGAGAGTAGACATTGCATTGTAGGCAATGTCCAATCCAACAAAGTCACCGAGAGTGAAAGGTCCAGCAGGAGCCTTTCCTACCTGCAACATTGCGTTGTCAATCTCCTCTTTCGTTGCTTCACCTCTCTCAAGCATCAGTATTGACTCACGCATCACTGGCATGAGAAGACGATTGACAATGAAACCAGGGCTATTCTTAGCTATCACTGTTTTCTTACCTTGTGTAGTACCCACAGATTCAGCAGCCGCAATAGTTTCTTCACTTGTCTTCTCTCCAATCACTAGCTCTAAAAGCTTCATAGCAGGGACAGGTGAGAAATAATGCATCCCAATGAATTTGTCAGGTCTCTTTGTAGCAGTTGCTAGCTCATCAATACTTAATGACGAAGTGTTTGTTGCTAGTATTGCATGTGCTGGAGCAGCATCATCAACCTTGGCAAAGACCTCTTTCTTAACATCCATGTTCTCGAAAATAGCTTCGATGACAAGATCTGCATCTTTAACTGCGTCTTCAAGGTCAACAGTAGCACTGAGTCTACTCATGAGACCTTCAGCCTCAGTCATGGTGATTTTCCCTTTGTCAATACCAGTCATGACATCAGTTCGAAGTCGTTCCATTCCCTTGTCTATGAATTCTTGTTTGATGTCGACCATGGTGACAGTGAAACCATTCCATGCGGACACGTAAGCAATACCTGCCCCCATTAGACCAGAGCCGATGACTGCAATCTTATTGACCACGTCATAGACCTCCTTACATCGCTCCCATCATGACTTGAAGGATTAGGTTGGCCAGAGGGTCAGCTTCGTTTGCATTGCCGATGACCTGAAGACTTCCATCTTTCATAGTGTTTTTGAATGGAACTTCACCAGTGAAGATACCAAGCAATACCTCGGCTTTTGCCTTGAAGATGACATCAGGACTTGGATAGACTCCATCATGTAGTGTAATCTTATCCTTCCTCACAACCATATATTGATCTCCTTCTTCGGTATGAACCTGGAGGATTTTTCCATGGTAGGGACCAACCCAATCCGCTAGTGCTTTCTTAAGATCGTCCTTGGAGTTTGCCTGAGTCATGAGGAACTTGAAAAATTCTTGTAGTTGTGACATCAATTCATTCCTCCTTTGCAATCCAATCATCAACTGCTTCATGCATCGCTAAATCAACATTAACAGCCCAGAAGTTACCCTTGGTGGCTTTCACTTTGTCAAGGAAGGTGTCGTACTTGTCGCCATCCATGAGAACCACCACTCGTCCCTTTCTATCATTGATGAATGATTGATGGATCATTTTCTTTGTATTCCAGTATTCAGCTTCAATGTCACCCTCTTTCAATCGAGGATAGAATGGCCATGCACCAGTTGGATGCGCTCTGTAGGATTTTCCTCCAGATTTCCATTTCTTCACCTGGTCACCTTTAGCTTCTTTGAACCCAGGTCTGAAAGGCCACTGGGGAACATAACGAAAGCCTTTTTCACCATCAACAACACCGCCGGACCATCGACCGCTATAGACTCTTCCACCCTTGTTGTCACAGAATTGTTCCATGACCACTTCGATGAATCCTTCAGGAGTGAGACCAGCTTCTTCAGCTAATTTCTTCATGTTCTTAAAAGTTTCGCCTTCAAAATTAACGTCCATGTTACTTGTCCTCCCTAAACGCTAAGCGTGTGTATGGTCTACCCCATCGTTCTTCATACATCAAACCCTCTAGTGGTGCTCTGCTCGGACCTAATGCTCTAGGAGATACTCGCTTGCCTATACAGAAGGCAGTCAAGGGTTCCCAGATTGGTGGAATTCCAACCCGATCACGAATTAGTTGTGCGTGACGGGGATCTGAACAGACAAGTGCTTCATACCCGCACCCATACCCTAACTCAGTAGCAACAAGCCACATGTTTTGTATGGCCATGCCACAAACAACTGAACCAAATAGAGAGTTGGGGTAGAGATAACCTGCGTCGTGCCAAGCTTCGCTCGCACAGACCAGAATTACAGTATCGCTTTTTTCGGGATATCTGAACAATTCTCCGTCCCTTAGTCTTGCATATACTGCTGCTCTATAAGGGTCAGAGATAAACCAGTTTCGTCCACTGGTCAGTTCAAACGGAGCCCCACCAAAAGCCGTCTGCGCCATCTCTTGTGCGAGGTCTGCCAGGAACTCTTTAGTATCTTGATCATCACGAATGACAATGAATCTCATCATTAACATATTCTCTGGACTTGGAGCATGTCTTGCCGCTTCCAAAATCAATTCTATATGTTCATCGGAAATCTTCTCGCCGGTAAACTCTCGGATCGAGCGCCGTTCACGAACCCATTTCAACGATTCGAGTTCTTGTGCAACTTTTACTCCATCTTCTGATTTACCTGATGCGTCCGATTTTTTCTCTGCATCTGCAGCCATTAATACACCTCAACATATTGTTGAACAAGCCCGATGAATATGAGCCTACATAAATGTATTACTAGAAGGTGGAAAATTCAGCTGATGCGTCATAATCGGTTTCTTTTTGAAACTACGCCAAACTCAGTTGCTAACATACCATGAAATGATTGTGATAATGCCCAGAACTCATTCAGAGTATTGACCCAGTATTGGCTGCAATATACAAGCTGACTTATGATACTGAACAGGATGTTTATCCGGGCGCGCATTGCTCCTCCCGGTATTTGCGCGTCCATTTGTTTTATGAATCGGGAGCTCTCATGCTCCCCACTTCTTAGATGTTACATACCTAAGCTCTTGGGAATCACCTGCAATTTTCTAATTGACTAGGTATCAAACTTTGCTCTGAATATCGACCTAGTATTACTTACAATCATATTGACGTATCACGCTAAGCATACTCAGGTGATTACCAAGATGAAGCTTGTAACCCTACATATCCCGGAAACCTACGTTGATGGACTTGAGAAGCTCGTGGAGAGCAACCTCTATCCAAATAGATCGGAGGCAATCCGGATTGCGATTAGAGACCTTTTGAAGAGAGAACTGTGGGGCTAGCTTGAACAGACGAGTCCCACAGACTCGATTTATTCCTACCATCCGAGATTCATTCAAAAGTGAACTCGGTGTGAGAGGTTTTGCCAGATTAATCCCAACAAGAGAGAAGTTTACTGGCAAGAAAATATCGATACTACTCTTATTGTTTGAAATAAATTGTAAGAGAATCAGCCTCTTGAGGTCGCCCTCGTGAATCTCGATTCAACTGGACTCATCAAACCAACAGATATCGTACGTGGATGTCCTTGTTACAAGGAGTTTGGTAAAACGGAGAAGGTGTGTCTAAACAACGACTCTGTTCTTCCGATTAGAGCGATATTGATCGATCCAACTTTCTTTAACTCTCTTCAATCAAAAACCAATCTAGAAGAATTTCAGAGTAATAGTGAGACACTGTGTTACCTTGTCATGTTTCTGGATAGAGATGAGGGGTATTGCTACTGTGTAAGTCAGAATCAGAGAATTCGGATAAACAACCAAGATGTCAAGGTTTCAGAGATAGATAGTGCACTTCAGTTCGTCACGTCGCTAGAGAAAAGTAGAGATGGAGTCTTATGTTCGGACTGCCTCTATAAATACATCAGAACCTTGGGTGAGAGTTCAGAAGGATTTCTGACAGACGATGAGAGAAATGAGATTATCGGTTCGTATGTACAGAAAATTGCCAATACAATGGCAATGCAACTAAGCGGATATGTGGACCGGGAAGTGTCCACAGGGCTTGACTTTAGTGAATACATATCGGTCTACACGAGAGAGCTCAAAAGGAGCCGCGGTCATTTGACATCGATGATTCGGAACTTGAAGAAGACAGATGTAGATGCAGACCTAATACAGTTGATTGATGCATATAGCACTCTCACTCGCCTTGAATCAATTTTCCTTTTTTATGTACAAACAATCAATGATGAGTCAACAAATCTGGATCCTCTTGAAACACTTCAGTTCATGGTGAATATCTCTGAGAAAGTCATGAGCATTAACGATGAGATTCGTGATAAGACAAATAATCTAATTGAGAAGGATGCGTTTCCAAACAATATTCAAGAGATGCTCACAATACACTCCCAAAAGAGGAAAACGACTGAATACCGGTTTAGTAAGTTGGTTTCAATGCTCAATGAATTCGATTCACACACCAAATAATAACTGCTAAATGGTCACTTCTTGTCATTAGAGAAACGAGTATAGCGCTTGAGTGAACACAAGTTTGAGTTGGAGAAGAAGAACGTGTTTGAAAGTCAAGAAGAAGAGCAGACATCGAGTATAAAACTCATCAGAGGATGTCCATGTTTCAAAGTATTTGGTGATGAAAAACTGTGTGTGAACAATGATAGTGTCTTAGAGATAGATGCCATTGAGATAGATCCTTCAATATACCCATTTCACTCTAACAAGGATAGTATGGAGGAAGAAAGAGCTACTGATGGAAATGTGTGTTATGTTTCAATCTTCATCAACTATCCGGATAACAAAGTTTATTGTATCTCGCAAGGTTGGGTTTTAAGGATTCATGGAAAGGATGTTCCAGGAGTAGACCTCGAAGATGCAATGCAGTTTCTTTCAACAAAAGAGATTTCGAGTAGTGCTGAGATTTGTTCTGAATGCTTGTACAAATTCATTCTGACTCTTGGAGATACTTTTGCGGACCTCCTATCAGAGAAAGAGAAGACAGATGAAGTGAAGAAATACGTGGACAAATTCTCACTTATGATTGCAGTTAAACATAGCCAGACCGATCAGAGGATGGACTCAATTGGTACTGAGGACGATATAGAGGAGGGTGTTGATCACTTCCAATTCCTTCGCAACTATTTGGTGCAGCTCCTTGAACAACAAAATTACTGGGCTCAGTTTGGTGATGAGTTAGAGAAAGATGAGGTAGATGTGTGGATACAGGAGCTTGTGCGGATGAGGGAACGCCTCGACAGACTCGAGTTCCAATTCTATAGCCAGACACTCCAGTTGAGAGATATTAACGAATTCAACATGCTCATCAAGATGCTTGAATATATTCTTAGATCATCAGACGAGATTCTGATATTGAATAATGAGATTCACTCAAAAATAAGATCATCAAAGTTCCAAGAACTTACCGGGACCGATGAACGATTTCAGATTCTTGGAGAATATGCAGAAAAGAGCAGAACTGTTGAACATAATTTTGGGAATATCCTTCAGATTCTAACTAAACTTTAGACTGTAAATCTTGGATCTTTGAGAATTGCTTCTATTAGTTTCTGAGCAGTAGGTTCACTGTTTGTATTCCAATCCTCTGCAAACTCTATGAAGAGGATTAAATCCTCTAAGACAGTATCAGCTAGTTCGATGAGTTCCGACCCTATTACTTCGGGACCGCTCCCAAGACCTGGGCAGACGTGCTTCATTGCACTCAGACCCCACTTTCGGTGATCACCTGCATCTTGAAAGACAAATGGAAAGGACATGCAGACAACTGGCCTAATTATGTGAATCATACAGAGATTATCCTTCAGGAAAACACAGTCACCATCTTCCAGTTTCTTCAAGGCAACATATGCAGGACCCTTTTCTGTGTTCAACGCTGGAAAGTCACGTAGTCCATCACGCGAAGTAATTACAGATTCAAGGTAGAAGTCCACCGCTCTAATCAATTCATTTGAATCCAATCCCAAAACTGAAGAGATACGAGCCAAATCACTACCCGTCACAGTCACTAAGAGAGTTTCTTCTCGACAACACGCACCACACTTTATGCATTCGAAGAGTATCAGCTCATCACGTGAATTCAAGAAGATCACTCTAGTATAAATTCAGTAAGAATTCTGCTAGTACAGCGATACCTTCCTGAATATCAGTTATACTTGCTGCATATGAAAACCTCAGATGAGAGTCATATTTCTTTCCAAATACAATTCCAGGAGTGGAACAAACACCAGCCTTCTGCAATAGTAGTTCAGCCAGCGTCTGACTACTTAGTCCAACTGCTGAGAAATCCGGAAATACATAGAACGCACCTTGAGGATTGACACAGCTTACACCGGGTATCTTGTTCATTAAGTCTGTAATCACGTCGCGTCTCTGTTGGTAGTCCTTGACCATCTGAATTATTGAACTCTGATCTCCTCCTAATGCCTCCACTCCCGCATGCTGAACAAAAGACGTCGCACATGAAGTAGTGTTTTGTTGAATTCGCACCATATTATCAATTGTTTCCTCATTTCCAACTGCAAATCCGAGCCGCCAGCCAGTCATAGCATATGTTTTCGAAAATCCATTAATGACCAATGATCGTTCTAGATACGGGTCTACTTCAAGCATTGATGGCTGAATATTTCCATCATATACAATTGCCTCATAAATTTCGTCAGAGAATATGGCAAAGTCGTGATCCACAGCTAAATCAAAAATGATTTTCAATTGTTCAGTTGTTAGTATACCTCCGGTAGGATTGTTTGGTGAACTGATAACCAGTGCCGTGACTGACTTATCAATTGCATTCTTAAGAGCCTCCTCATCCAGCTCGTATCCAGGCTTAGTATTGACATCAACAGGTTTTGCGCTTGCTGTCCTCGCCATTACACGATATGTTGGCCATCCTGGAGCAAGTATTAGCACATCATCTCCAGCATCTATGGTACTAAGAAACCCTTGAAACAAAGCCATCTTCGCACCGGGAGTGATAATGACATTCTTTCCACCATCAATATCGATATCGCGTTTGCCATAGAATGTTTCCACAGCCTGCAATAGGGATGGTATTCCTCGAGAAGACGTGTACCTTGTAAAACCCTGTTTCAGAGCATCAACTCCAGCTTTGACGATATTGTCAGGAGTTGGAAAATCTGGCTGACCTACTTCAAAATGAAAAATGCGCTTTCCTTCGGATTCCAATCGATTGGCTAACTCAAACATCTTGAATGTGCCAGAAGGTGGAATTCGCTCCATGGTATGAGATGTCCAGTCCATGTGAAACACCAAGAGATGACCAATGCATGTAATCAGATACTGCTTAGGACTCTACACTGATTCAAAGGGCATGATAAATTCTTTCCTGACGCATATTTGAGACTAGATTTTGCAGAGCTTCGCCAGCTCCTCTATCTGATGCTCTGTACCAATCACTCGAATCAAATCAAGCAATATTTCTCCGAATCCTAGATTATTAGCGGTATAAAGATGGGAAACTTTCAAAGGGTCGTATCCTAACAGACTTGCACAATATGCATCTACAGCTACAGGATCTGTTCCTACAACAACTCCACCAACTTTTTTCACTCGACCATTCTTTCTATCTCCTACGACCAGCTGAGTAAGGTCTATGATAGAAAGCTGAGGTCTGTAAATTGATAGAAGGTCCATAAGGACCGCGTCAATCGATGAATGGTAGACACTTTTTTCAAGTTCCGGAAGAAGACCAAATAGATTCTTGATACCTGCTCCGATTGTACTTATCCCTGGCTCTGCTTTCAATGTGGCAACATTGATTAGAAATGCACCTGGACCAAAAAGTTTGGGCATTCTACGATTCTTGAAATAGTGTCCTGGAAATGTAATGGAAACCATATCTACATCTGTGAGGTTTACCAGCTCCACGTGTTCCTCAATCAGAGCGTTGTAACCACTACGAGAGAAAGCATCTGCTGTTGTTCTTAATGGATTGTCGCTCTCAACTATTTTAACAGGACTTAATGACTTGAACATTCGTCCTACAGCTCTAACCATGTTCACATCAGTGTTGCCAGGTAAAGATGGATCATAAATTGAGGGTTTGATGATCACACGTTCAGTATTTTTTGGAAGGACTATGGGAACAGATAATTTCGAAAGAGCCGTTTTCAGAGCCTCTGCAGGACTCCGTTTTACACTGACAGCAACCTCAGATGTGAACTCCATGATGACTCTGAACAGATGTCCAATGCTTTAAGTGAGCCCCTGTGTTTATAGTTAGCGAGATGAAACTTACTGACGAACAGAGAGACCGATACTCGAGAATGCTCGCGCTCCGCGATTTTTCAGAGAATGACATGGAAACGGTCATGAATACGACCGTAGCCCTAATCGGAGCTGGAGGGCTGGGAAGTCCTTCACTTCGGCTTCTCACAGCGGTAGGATTCGGAAGAATAAGAATCATTGATCGAGATATAGTAGAACTCTCGAATATCCAGAGACAGACTGTTTTCAACACTAAAGACATTGGAATGCCCAAAGCTGAGGCAGCTGCAGCAAATCTGAATTTGATGAATCCAGAAGTCAGCTTCGATCCAATTTGTGTTTCAATCTCAGAAGAGAATTCCATTGATGTGTTGAAGGGGGCAGACATCATTATTGATGGTTTGGATTCGTTCAAGGCTCGGAGGGCAGTCAACAGAGCTAGTCTTGCTTTGGGAATACCCTACGTGTTTGCAGGAGCTGTGGAATACTACGCAAACTTGACAACATTTATTCCAGGTGAAACAGGGTGTCTGCAATGTGTCATGGGAGATGCTAAAGATAATCCTGAGAACACTTGTGCCCTTGTGGGTGTTTCCCCAATGTTACTCTCTCTCGCTGCATCTGTCCAGGTAAACGAGGTTTTGAACCTTGCACTCGGAAGAGAACCTGCATTGGTAAATCGGTTGATGACTATCGATTCAAATACACTCAACTTTGATTTCTTTGACATTGGAAAAGCTAGTGATTGCGAGGTTTGTTCAGCCCCTGTGAAGTACACTCCAAGTGGTACAAATGAATTGAGGGTGACACAGTTGTGTTCACAGAGTTTCAATATTGCACCTGAGAAGATGATGAGTCTTGATTTGGAATCATTGGCAAGCAAGCTTGAAACAAGATACTCTGTTAAACGCATGAAACGATTCCTAGTTGTGGAAACGCCTTCTGAAATCAAGATTACGATAATGCCAGCTGGTAACCTTGTTGTAAAGGGTGTATCCAATGCTGATGAAGCGACAAAACTATTTCATGACATAATCGCTGAAAGCAATTAATCCCCAAAGAAGAGTCGTCTTGCTCGACGGCGACGCTCATCTTCGTCTTCATCACTCTCTGGAGGAGGAGGGGGTGAAGGAGGCTCGGTGATAGGCTCAGGCGTGTCAGTAACTTCTGGGTCATCTAAATCAGCAGAAGGTGGACCATCTTCCTCAAATGAACCCTCAAACTCATCGGTGGGTAATGCTGGTTCTTCCGAGGGATCAAGAGGTTTCGATGGTTCGAATGAAACAGGTTCATCTTTTGGAATCGAATCCGCCTCAGCTAGTTCAGATTCCATAACAGGAGCGTCTTCTTCTTCTTCAACTTTCTCGATTACAGGATCTTCTTTAGTCGGAGTTACAGCTTCTTCATATTCGGTCCAACTGAAGGAGGGCTTTCTCTCCACATCAATTTCAGGAGCTGAAGGCTCCACAACTAGTGGGAGTGGTTCAACAAGCTCGAAATCAGAGGTGAACTCACGAACTGGACCATCATGAGAGATATCTTTCAAATCCTCATCATCTGAACGACCCAATGACTTGGTTGATATATCAACATCAGTTTGATGAATGAGCTCCTCTTCAGGTGATTCATGAGATATCTCCAATAAAGGAGGTGCCTCGACCTCTTCTGAGAGAGGCGATGTCGCTTCATAACCTGACGGAACAGGCTCATCTATAGGTGAATCCTCACCTTCAAGAAAAGTAAGTCCTAGGTCATCCTTCAGACATGATTCACACCGTTTCGCTGCGGCAATTAGGCCATCGTGAATAAAATCATCCAAATCTTTGGCACGTTCTTTGTTTCTTTGTGCCCATTTGTTGAAACTGTCGACCATTCGCAATGCATCACGAACTCCCATCCAGTATTCGTCCGAGCGTTTTTTTTCCGAGTCCACTACTGACACCAATCTAGGGAGAATCGAGAACCGAGAAAAAGGTTCGTGTTACGTCTTATCTTTTCTTTTTCTTCTTCGTTTTCGCTTGACGTTTCTTCTCTTTCTTAGAAAGAATTTCTTCTATTATCTCGTCAAAAGTGTGATGTATCTCTGCACGCTTGAACTCATCAATGCCAGACCCTATTGTTACGACTTGTGTTGGTACTTTGGTTCCCAGATTCTCTCGGATTTCATTTCTATATATTGTTTCCAACTCAGGGTCAGGATCTTTCAATACAATCATCACGGCACTTGCACCCTTATAGGTCAGAGACAGGAGAATGTCAAGTACTGCATGTTTTGGAGACATGAAGACTGCTCGAACATTAGAATCATCAGTAGAATGATCGGCAGATACAATTCGAATACCGTCAACTTTCACAACTGGGTCAAAGGTCGAAAGAACATCCTCTAGTAGCGAATCATCAGGACCGACGACTGTAATCTTGAAGAGATAATTTGATTTTGACTTTATCCTGCTTTGATTCATCCTTTCAAACCCCCACACTACATTGTAGTCATCACCAGTGATAGCTACAGTGGTCGTGCTATAGCTGATATATCATATGATGTTGATATGTCTTATGTGCGTTTTCTATAACGCTTTTTGCCATAGATTATTAAGCCGTCAGAAAAGCCGACGTTAAAATGAGGAAATCTGTAAAACCTTGCGGTTGGAATGATCAATCTTGAGAATTCGGGAACTCATGCTCCTAGTTTTGGGTTTAGTCATGTTGGGTCTAGGAGTGGCATTATTGACAATCTTTGGAGAGGGAGGTTTCTTTGTGTTTCCCTTCTTTTTCGTTGGCGATCCAGGATTAGCACCGCTAATAGCAATATTCGGTTTGGCAATCATGATTCTCTTTTTCTGGTGGGCAAACAATCAATATCCAGAGGATGCGCGTTTTGCTAAATTTCAGTCACCAAAAGAAGGAGTCCTGAAAATTGATTCTCTGTGCAAGTTCTGTGAGAGCCCCATGCCTGAAAATGCCACTTTCTGTTCCTCGTGTGGAAGTCAAGTAGAGTATGGTTTTAGTGATAATGACTCGTTCTAGAGATGTGAGTGATGCAGCGATGAATCCAACAGTCAGACACGCAAGACTGGATGATCTAGATACAATAATGGAGATTGAGCGAAAGAGCTTTCGTGTTCCTTGGGAATATACTATATATCTCAGAATCTGCCTTCAAGAAGGGCGTGTTCGTTCGAGTGACGAAGGGATGCTGTTTATGGATGTCCTTGAGAAGGAAAAGAAGATTATAGGATTTGCAGTCTGGGAAACGAACCCTCTCAGCAAAAAAGGACACATTCTCAATCTTGCAATAATAGAAGAAGAACGAAGTAATGGATATGGAAGAATGCTCATCCGCCATGTTCAAGAGAGTCTTAAGAATACAGGAATGGCTTCTTGTAATCTTGAAGTACGGGAGAGTAACTCACTCGCACGATCCCTCTATGAAACCTGTGGATATGTAATCTCCGATAGGTTAGCTGGGTACTATTTCGATGAGGATGCTATCGAATATTCTAGAAACCTATGACAATGTGACACGACTTCGGATAAGTCGAGGTCCAATAATATCATGGTACAGCTTGAGATATGACTCATCTTCTGATACCACTGCTAATGGGCTTTTTGAATCACCAGTACCACCTACAAGGATCTCACGATCGTCTATCACACTAAGAAGCATTGGTGTCTTGGTGTGCCAGATTCTCCAACCAGTCAAAGTTTCAAGCTCAATTTCATCAGTTTCCGGAATGATGAGTACTTTTCGCATTACACCCCTAACCTTGGCAAGTTGTGTTATATCTAGACAAGCCACGTCCGGAACAGAAATCACAACTGATTCCTTTGCTCTTCTCGCCATATCGATGATATGAGCACAGAGTTCTTCAGAGCCGCTAAGATACCAAGTTCTCTCAGTTGGAACGTTTAGCAGAATATCAGTTGCGTTGTGAATTGCATCGAGAATATCCACAGCCTTTGTAGTGAGCTCTGTCACTCCTACAATTGTCTCTCTAAATGTTGTATTCAACGTAGAGATCTTCTCTTTCTGTTCTTTTGATGTTCTTCTAAAGGATTTGTCAACTTGGTCATTGAAATCAGTCAAAGCATCACTTCGACCCTGATGCAAGGCGGACATTGCTTCAGAAGCGAGATTATTGGCTTCTGTTACCGACTCAGTCAAAATGAGATTCTTTTTCGTCAAATCAGACCGTGCTTTCTCTATCAGATACGAAGTCTCCGTACTCAGCTGTGTCTTAAGTTCTAGCCCGATTGTTTCTAATTTTTGTGAAGCTTGCTGGTTTGTGAGGTTTGCACTCTCTTGAACAGCTTCGATTGCTTCATTTCGTTTCTCAGTAGTCTGAATAGAAGCTTGTTCCAGAAGGTTACGGAACTCCTCTGAAGCGGACTCGGAGGATCTTTGGAATTCGGTAAATGATGAAGCGAGTTTATCTACAACAACACTGTAACTTTGAGTTGTTTCCTCAGCTATTTTTGCATCCAAAGCTTCTATTTTCTCTGCAATCTTATTTGGCATCTGTGTGAATGCTTCATTTCCTTTTACCAGTGAAGCAGCGCAATCTGAACCAAACGCATTAATGCGACTTGTTACTGCTTCTTCAGAAGTCTGTATTAACGTAGTTGCAATCTCGGCAAATTGATTGATAGCCTCATCTCCTCGTTCTGAAATTAAATCAGATGCATCACTCGCAGACTTCAACAAATTGCTTTGTAGCAGAGTCAGTTCATTTCCAAGTTTGCTTCCAAAGGTTTCCAGAGATGTTGTCACATTGGATACTGTGGAGTCAACCCAAACAGACGCAGCATCAAAAGCCTGTGCGACTTCGGACCTTCTTGCCTCAATAGCTGCAATGACATCATCCTTGGTAGTATTCCTCTCCTTGACACCTCCAGTTTCACGGCCAGAGAGCAGTGCATGAAACTCTTCGATACTTGCGGTTGCTGTCTTGACTCGTTTAGTAGTAAGACGGTTTATCTTCTTGCTCGTACTAGCGAGGCTACGCTGTTTGTGTTCTTTTTGGTCTGAAATGAAGGAATCAGCAGCAGTCTTTGCAGCTGCTGAGCTTTTTTCAAGAGCAGCGGTAGTATCAAGACGAACAGTATCCAAGCGCTCTGCGATATTATCTCGTGCTCCATCAATTGATATATTGAATTCGTGGGAAACCTGATCCATTGTATCAATAAACTGTTCGATTGTACCAGATTCCATATCTCGCAAACTGGTCTCAGTGCTCTGTATAGAAGCTTCGAGTTTACCTAGCGCATCAGCCATGCTCTCAGATATTTCATGTCTCTTCTGGACAGCAACTTCTTCGAGGTTCTTCTTCATTCCAGCAACTGACGCTGCAACTTCATCAATTTTCATACCTAGCTCTGCTGAGTATTCTTGACGAAGTTTTTGCGAATCTTCTTTGAGACTTTTCATCTCATTTTTCAGCGAGGTCTTGAATTCAGTATGAGTTGATGCGACGAGATCTTGAGTTTCAGCTGTCTGACTTGAGAGAAGCCCGTTGAACGTTGCTTCAAGGCCTTGCGTCAGAGTAACAAATTGACGAGTAATATCTTCCAAGTGAGTGTGGAATTCTTCGCGGATAGCCAATGTATGCTGATTAATTCGAGAATCTTGTTGTTGTATAGTTGTGTCAATCTCATCCTGAATATGATTTGCTTGAGAAATAATAGTCGTTATGCTCTTCGTCATCCTCTTGTCCAGACGGTCCCTAAGTCGCTCAAAGAGCTTCTTTGAATCGCGGACTTGTTTTTCTGTTGTAGTTGTGAAGCTACCTATGAGTTCCTCGAGTCTTGAACCGACACTTGCCTCAAAGTTATGCGTTGTTATCTTGACCGCGTTGATTAGTGCTTCATTCTTTGTTGTTGTAGATTTGATGATAGAATTGAAGGCACTCTTCAAGCGGCTATTCATTGTTTCTGCTACTCTATTCAACTCAGAGGTTTCAGTGTTCATAATGGTACTCACATCTGTGGATGTGTCACTGAGTTTCTTCTCAATCGATTGGACAGTTGAACCCACCCAGCCATCGAGTGTATTATGCAATGTTTTCGCCGCAGTATCACAACGTTCCTGTTCTCTCAGATTCTGTTTGTCTAAGAGCTCAAGGACCAATAATCGAGTATCAGCAAGAGTAGTTTCACAATCTTTACCAAGGGTAGTGCTTAGATTCTGCAATTCATCATACTCGTCCTTGAGCATTCCATTCAATTTCTCGACGTGTGAGGTCAACGTGTTTTTCGTAACTTCGATATACTTTGCATCAGTAGAAGCAACCTGATTGAGCTGTGATGTCACAGAGTGGGATGCTACATCCATAAAGTTTGATACTTCTTCTTTCCAAGCGCTAACTGTACCAATAACAGTTTCAGCAATCTCAGCGCTGACATTTATTCTATTCTTTGTGAAGTCCCCAAGATCGGCGGGAATTGTTCTTGCTTCAACAAGGACTTTTCGTAGGGTGTCTTGACCTGCCAAATAGGTCTGCTCAAGTTCGCTTTCGACATGAGTAAGAAGCTGAGTGAGATCTCCAGAAACAGTAGTTAGAACCTCGACACCTTCATCGGATGCGGTCGAAACCATCGAGCTAAGTATTTTTGTCGTTTTCTGAGTAACATTCTGAAGCAATTCTGATGACGCAGTCAACGTCTTTGTGACTGCTTTCCGAGCTGCTTTGATGAGACTTGCAGAGTTGGATTCAAATTCAGTAATAGTTACCAACGTACCTTTACGTTCAGCCTTCAACCATCTATCGAATTGACGCGATATTCGTTTGACTTCGCGATTTAATGCAAGTTGGCTTTTGTCAATCTCGCCCTGAAGTTCAATAATCTTGGAGCCCAATCTGTTATCGAGTGAGATATCAAGCTTATTCATTACTTCTTCTAGATCTTCTGAAAGGGACTCCATCACTGCACTTGCACTGGTCTTAACTTGTTCAATTCGAGAACTCACAAGCTCAGACATACTATCCTCATAGGTGGTCAGTGATTTTCCAATCGTTTCAAGAGATTTGCCCTTTGAATCAATGATATTCCCAATGGCAGTATCAATCTCCTCAATCTTTGAGCTAAATGTCTTCTCTGATATATCAGTCAGATCTGAAACCGCATTGTTGATTGCGGAGAGCTCTTTTGAGAGCGAAAGATTTGGAGGTATTGCACGATAAACTGGCACAATACCTTCAATCTCTTTGATCAATCCTTTCTTCACAAGTCGCCCAAGAGTCTTTCTGACCGTGGGAAATGTTTCTCCAATCATTTGGGAAACTCCGCCAGCGGTCATATTTCCCCCAATTAATATGGGGAGAAGGGTCTTAGACTCGGCATCAGAAATGCCTAAGTTCTTTTTCAATACAGAAACTACTTCCGTAACTGCTTCATTACTCATTTTTGCATCCCATCCCACCGTTAAAATGTTCAGACCACTGAGTGGTCTTGTTTCATCTACTCGGTTTTACAATTTTGACACTTGATCGAACAGGTTTCTCAATTGGCCTGCTTCAATCAGCGAAGACTCACCATCCACAATGACCTCTGCTTGTATCTTGGTGGAGTCATCAACTTTATTGGTGTAAATTGTGTCAAAGGTTTTGGCTGACTCACTCTTTAGGACACTTTTAATATCCACTGGGTTTTTGCCAGTTACATCAAATGCAAGAAGCCACCAATTCAAGGTCAGGTCGGTGACACTTGTTTTCAGCTTGTAGAAAGTTGAGAAGAGCTCGCAATAGAGCCTGAATACATCAAAGTTATCGATTCGATCATGTATTGGATTAAGGGTCACAATACCTCTTGCGAAATCAAATCGAAACAAAAATCCATCTCCCGCTATCAAAAGAACATTGTGTTCATTTACAGATGCAAAGTTCTTCCAGAGTTTCTTGAATTTGGCTGAGAAGTGACGAATGGAACTCGCGTTCAAAGTAGAGAGCAAATCCTTGATAGGAATTCGCCTATCCATCATTCCACGACCTTTCTTTTCAAGAATAAAACGGCGTATCTGTTCCAGATACTGACTATAGCAAAAGTTGGGTAAATCTCGGGGTTTGACTCCAATCTCGATGAGCGCATTCAAGAAATTCCTATTATTACACCTTGGTCGAACTGCACAACTTAACCTGTCCTCTTGGCAAGCTGAGCACTTTTTCTCGTGTAATTCAATTAATTCCTTAGCTAGCTGGTTATCTGCGGCAACATCAAGGAGGCTTATTCTTGTTGCGAATTCGTTCTTATGCTTCTTTAGTTCCATGGAGATCACAAACCACTCAAGTATTGAGATTGAGCGTTGGATAAATCCTGCTCGAGTGTTTCTATTGATTTGGTCACTGAAAGTGAGTCAAGTTGCGCATTGTGGTTTCATCGAGATAAACCTATGCAACAGGGACCTATTTTTCTAATTGATTTCCTGTTACTTACCACTCTTTACGGTCTCTTTTAGTTTGCCTGTCCATGATTTGATTTCCCGACTCAAACTAGCAATATCATTCTCATTCAATGTTGCAGTAGGAGGATAGGATTTGAAATCACGAGCGCGTTTTCCAAATTGGAATAGAACGGGTGTGTGGCCTTCAATCTGCGTTGTCAATTGATCACGAACATCTTCTAGAGCTTTAGCCATTTCAGTGGCTTCTGTCTGTGGAACTACAAGATCTAATAATCCATCCATCAAACTATCGATTGTAGAAGGTAGACTGGCTTTTGTGGGGTCCTTGACCTTTGGTATCCTCTTTTCTGTAGTTTCCTTCTGTTTCTTTGATGTTTTATCAGATTTGGGAGCTGACGCACCGCCTTCCTCTATAAACTTTGAAATCAGCTCGATTGAGTCTGTTACTTTGTCAATTGCCAAGTTGTACTTTCGTTCAATGTCATCAAGCTGACGTACAATGATTCCAACAATCTCATTTGTTTCGCCGAATTGAGACGATAGATCCTGAACTTTTTCCTCAATCCCAGAGAGACCAGCGATATATCCCTGAAGGTCATCAAGTTTCTTTGTTATTACGTCCACATCTTCAATGGTTACGAGAATATCGTCAACTTTTTTGATTATTACCGCAGACTCTTTTGAATCCTTGACCTCTATCACATCAGAACCAATGCTAGAAACTGTTTTCGCAATCTCATCGATTTTTTTTGTCGTGTCCATGCCCTTGACAGACTTGGCGAGATCATCTACTTTCTTCCCGACTACGTTTACAACTTTAGTATTGACCGATGAAATCAAATCCTCAATTTTAGAAATTGGAGAGAGCTGTGTCTGAATTTCTTTTATGCCAGAACTAAGAGAAGCGATCTCTTTGGATAGCGTATC
Organism: Candidatus Thorarchaeota archaeon; assembly: GCA_004376265.1. Taxonomy (GTDB): domain Archaea; phylum Asgardarchaeota; class Thorarchaeia; order Thorarchaeales; family Thorarchaeaceae; genus SMTZ1-45. Next base: position 3,184 of record SOKL01000033.1, on the reverse strand, counting down.
CACTTTCTTTTGAATATCCTCAATTGCAGCATCGCTTTTCTCTGCGGCCATAGCATCCCCTACTCAGGTAGCGACAGTGTTCCTCTTGTATCAGAGAGCGTAATTAGCCTTTCGGGAACATAATAATTTGCATAAAGAAAGATAATCTACGCATTCTTAGCACGAATAATCTCAATCTCAGCATCTTCAAGCATAGGGAATAAGTGTGCTTTATTACCAGCATTCGTTCCTTTCCAATCAATCACAGCTTTGGTAATTGGAATTGTGGAGTTTGTTAACATTTGCTGTAAAACTTCAGGAGTGAGACCGTCAAGTGCATACTTTGGAGCCATGTGACCGATTTTGTAGCCTTTCTCTAAGAGCAGTTTGTTGAACTTGCTTGCATAATGGGTTCCTCCAAATCCAATTACTGCATCACCTGTGAATGGTTCACTGACGCATTCCATGACAGCGGCTGAAACAGCTCTTGCGCCCTCCTCATGAATCCAGTATTCCTCAGAACTTCCTAGTTCCACAAATATAAGCGGTGTCTCCAGTGAAGTTGGACCGTGATGAGTCACCTCGAGGGAAACATCGAATTCATTCAAACCTCGTTGTTCCCGTTCTTCGTACAGTTTTCTAAGAGCTGCAGACACTAATGATGGAGCTGAAACTGAGAGCTGATGAGGAATTCCACCAAATTGTGCGTCACTACCAAGGTTTCCTGTGCTATGAACTAGCAAGGCGGGTTTACCGGACTGAGCTCGATGTCGGGAACAGAAGATGAACGCTTCTGCATCAAAGTGATTCTCAAGGTGATCACAATGTATCATGTCACGGTTAGTTGTGATAAGCAGAGATGTATCGGTGGAGTATACTTTGTTCCCTTCAAATGATTCGTGAGAATCCGAAAATCCGTACTCGTTCAATAGTACCTCTTTGATCGAGAGACTCGCTATGTCTTGCTCAGATGTGACTAAAACCCTCAAACTATCCATCCTCGAATATTAGAGTCGAGTCATCGCGAGTAATGGTTCCAAGCTGACCTCTACTTCGATAGTGACCTTAGCTCCAAAGGCTTCATCGATTTCAGTTTCAATACGACCCTTGAATTCCTTCACTTTGTCTATCTGCCTCGTGATATCATCCCTTAATCGCAAAAGGTCATTGCTATGGTATTCTAGGTTTTTCTGAGCTTCGTTGAGCGCGGCCCGCAGTTCATCATTCATTGTATATACGTCTGAGCCCGCATAGGTATGACGCTTATCCTCAATTGCCTTTGCCTGAGTCTGGAGCTTATTGAAACTACCTTTCCGCATCGCCTCAATCTCTTCAATTGCCCGTCTTGCTAATCGGTCCTTGAGAGGAAGTTTCCCTTTCTCTATTGCTTCTTGTAAACCACTCATGCCCTCAAGGAGATTAGGGCATCCTTCGTTCTCAGTTGTAATTGCGGTATAAGGATCATCGAAATATTCTGTCAAGGCAATCTGACCGGCGGGGCCAATTCTAACGCCAGTATCGTGTTGAAGGAATTTCTTAACTTGTTTCTTCAGGGGATTCATTTTCATCCTCAACAGTCCAGAAATGTGATCGGCTTGTTCATCCAAGCTCAGAAGCTCTGCTACATTGGAAGTCTCAATGAACTCGTCATATGCTTTCTTGGCGGCCTCATACTCAGATTGGGCTGTTCCTATCTTATCTCGCACCTGACGAATTTGTTCATCAAAGATCTCTTTGCTAAATGTCAAATCATGAAGGGTGTTAATGCGACCACCAATTCTTTCCAAATCCTTGACCCAACTGAATTCGAATAACATTTTACTTATCCTGTTCATTTCTTTAGAAAGCTCTTTCATATAGGAGTCTAGGGACTTGATTGTATTTTTGTAGCGTTTATCCATTCTTCGAATCCAACGTGAACCTGCACCCCACAGTTCTTGGATGAAGTGTTGAATTTCTTTTTGCAGCGCTTCAGTATTCTCATAGTTGATATCTTTGTTAACATAGAAATCATTAACAACCTCACCGATCTTCAACGCGAATCTTGAGGCGATTCCTCCAGATTCGGTTTCGTCATCCTCCTCTTCCGTGAATTCTTTTGAAAGCTCTTCGATGTCTTTCAAAGTAGTTTCAATAATCTTGAAGCTACGTTCTGCTTGTTTGATGAAATCTTTTGATTTGTTTCGTAGCTGTTTGAGATACCACTTCTGTAATTGCTCTACGGTGAGGTTTGTCATTGGTACATACACCAGACCTGTGCCTTTTTTTGTACCTCGTTTATCAACTTTATGACGCGTGATAAAATATATTGAAAACCTATTCCAAATGAATTGAGGGTGTTCGACGAGAAGATTCGATGAACAAGGAACGCAAAGCAAGCAAACTTTGTCCATAACACTATTCCAAATCAGGCATTTCAAGGCCCATTGCTCTGAGCTTTCCAAAACCCTGACTAAACAGGCTCATGTGATGTCGAATGTTTTCTTCAGCTGTACCTAGGTCTTTGAGGTAAGGAACAATCTCGTCTAAGCCACCAGATTGATACTCTTCTTTCATAGAGTGGATTGTATCGCTCATTCCGAGAATGTCCTCGGATAGAACCTGTATCAGGTCTATCATGGATTGAACTACTTCTCTTGCACTGGGATCAGGCATGTACGGAAGAAAATCTTCAAATGCAACTCCAGCAGTTCTGCACCGTTCTACTCTGCCCGGAATGATCTCTTCGTACATAGAGTACATCCAACCAACTCTTTCTTTGCTAGTGAGACCTCTTAGATTATCAAGTGAAAAGTAACCAGTGTACGGTCCAAATTCAGTACTCTCATAGGTTATCCAGTCCTCGAATGCTTTGAGTACTCGTCGCCATCCTTCCTGTCCTGACATTGGCCCACCTTACTCTCTGTCATCAAGTGAGGTTATAAACTAGAGCGATGCTGACTATATGAGCATGACATCGGAAATCGTTCCAGCCATCATGGAGATTCTTAAGCAGTCAAAAGAGGGAAATGAGGTTTCAGACATTAATACACTAGAGAATGAATTGTTTGAACAACTTGGTATTCCAACTTCAATACCTTTCAGTATTGACAGGAAGCAGAGAATTGACCTCGCACTGATTGCTGCCACTCATGGTGCAAGTGTTGCTGAGATTGTGAATCTCTTGACTTGGAAAGACTTCGAAGGATTTGTTGCAGGAATCCTC
>SOKL01000307.1 GCA_004376265.1 Candidatus Thorarchaeota archaeon | reverse complement strand
ATAACGTCACCTGCATCTTGATCGATGAACTTACTATGCATTGTTATGGTGCCAAGTGGTTTCAAATCTGCACCCCTACCAGATACTATGTAACTGCAATTTAGCAAATAACTTCGAGATGAGTCTTTCGTACGATGAATTGAGCATTGAATTAGCTAAGTTGCGTTGAAAGATACATAGGTCAGAAAAGGAATGCCGAAATCGTGTTTATGCTTAGCTCAAATTCTATTATACTACATCTTAGATTTTGTATCAATCTCTCTGATTTTTTCTATCACTTGATCTTTTAGTGACCTCACTCCTGGGGAGTTGTAGATGTCAAGTGCATCAATCAATGTTTCACGCGCCTCCACAGATCTCTCTTGCGCAATATGAAATTCTGCCTTCAATAGTGAGTGTTGTATCAAGATACCGGGCAGGTTCATGGAGCGAGCAACATCCTCAAGATAGGTCATCCATTGACCAGATGAATCGCTAGTTTCGTCACCACCTTCTAGTTTGAATAATTTAATCTCAGCATGTACAAGGGCAAGCAAGGTTCTGTTCGTGTACTCCTGAGTTTTTATACGCTCAAAGATTTCCAGAGCCCTTCTGAGGGTTTCGATCGCAGTTGCAGGGGCCCCTGAAACTGTTTCATGAATTCCTGACACGAGATAGAATAAAGCTACTTCCCGTTCTTGACCACTCCTGAATGCATGTTCTCTGGATATATCAAGATGTTCTGCAGCCTCATCTAGTCGACCAAGTAGAGTGAGTGCTCTCGCCATTATCGCATGGATCCAAGAATCACCTTCGGACCCGTGATTCATATGCCATTCAAGAGCCCACTCAGCCCAGTCGAGTGCCTGCTGAGCATCATCCAAATCGCAATATATGAGAGAAAGAACCAACGCGTTACGATCACTCACTTCATCCAAAGATACTGATAGCGTTCGAGCTTCATCATAAAATGCCAAAGCTAAATCATACTCTCCAAGTATAACATACACCCAGCCCATATCAATAAGGGCTGCAGCGGTATGAAATGGAGTACCTAAACTCTTGGTTAAGTTGTATGCTTCTTCAAGATGTTTTGATGCTAAATGTGGATCCGTGTTCATAGTGAACATACCAAGCCATCGAAATAACCAGATTGCCTGATAGAGATTGCCATCCTCCAAAGCTAACTTTAGACCCGCTTTGCAGATGGGAATCACCTTGGTAAGGTTTCCTTCCTGCTCGTAAATTAGGCGACATTCAATATGATGAATATAGGGTCTAAAGCAAGATAAATCGGGAGAGGTTTCAAGCAGTTTCTTAGCATTATCCAACGCTACTGGACTTTGTACCGTAAGTAGTAATGCATACGCCTTCAATAGAAAGAGATTCATCTTTATCCAGTCGGAAGGGTTTTCATACAAAGCAAGTTCAATTGCATCCTGAATATGATGTGATGAGGCCAATCTGTCACTCTTGGTCCTAATAGGATATGTCCAAGGTTTCACGAAAAGGTCTTCGCCATACTTACTGGTAATCTTGTCAATCACTTTCGTTTCTCTGAGTTCCCACGCGTGTATAATCGCCATGTGCGCCAACTCAGATGAAACATCCTTGGTACCAACATACTCTCCAAGACGATTTACGAATTCCTGATAGTTCTCGGACTCAGCCGCAATTCGATCTATGATTTCCTTGTCATCAATAGTAATGAACTTATGATACATAGTGATTGTTCCCAACGGCTTCAAGTCTGCACCCCCGACTTGATGATGTGTAACTACAATTAATCAACTAGCCTTGTGATGAGTCTTTCTAACGGTTATTGAACTGACAATTATGTCATTAATGAGCATTAGCTCACTTTGAAAGTACATATTACCAACCTTTTCTGCACTATGGAACTAGCTTGCCCACTACCTAAAATAATGAGGAATAATAATGGCTAAGAAACTAGATATTTTTGATAAGATTCTTGCGGAGTTGTTGAAGGATTCAGCTTTCCGCAAACTAGTGTGTCCTGATTCTACTGCGACTGTTGACCAAAAACGAGTCGCGGCTGAAGAGGCAATTGGAACGCATAGATGGAAAAAGTTGAGAAATGACGCTGAAAGAGATGCGCTCATAGCTGTAGCTTGCACCTACACTGATGCGACATCCATGGATACCCTTGATAAAGAACTGAAAAAAGCAGGCAAGTCAGCTTCATACTACTTTACCGATTGGTAACTATCAATAATCTGTGAATGGGTTCAATATCTAGCTCATTCTAAACCGCATAGACGCGAGTACCAGTTGCAAGGGATGAATCACTTGAAAGTCACATTGATAGCTACACATCAAATATCCATGGAATCTGAAGTACCCCTCTTCAGGTGCTTGGGAATCCTAGCTTTATCTGCTGCTTTAAAAAGAAAGTACATAGATGTCGATGTGCTTGATTTGTCCAGATTCAACATAGGTGTGGCTTCAGATTATGATGCAATCATTGAGGATGTTTCTGATACTATATCTTCCTCAGACCCTGAAATCTTGGGTCTCTCAACAATGTCCAATAATATTGTTATCGCATTAGAGATATGTCGTAGAGTTAAAAATAAACACCCAGAGATTGTTACGATTCTTGGAGGACCAGGAGCATCTTTCAGCGCAAGCGGAATTATAGCTTCCTTTGATCAAGTCGATTTTATTGTTCGAGGTGAAGCAGATTCAATCTTTCCAGAATTAATTGAACAGATACAGAATAGAAAGGCACTGAAGTCAATCAATGGAGTTGTTTATCGTGATGGAGATAAAATCGTGGATTCAGGATGGCCAGAACCGATAGCGGATTTAGATAGTATTCCTATTCCTGATTATGAGATTTGTGGCGAGGGTGATGCCCTTGACGAACCTGTCACT
>SOKL01000302.1 GCA_004376265.1 Candidatus Thorarchaeota archaeon | reverse complement strand
GTGGCATGGATGAGTATGAACAACGTCATCGCTGTGACTTGATGGTCATTTCACTTATAATACGGCAGCACTTTCCTGGCGTCTAGGTTCCGGTGAAACACAGCTAATAGATTAACGCTTGGACCAAGATGAGATACAACCAATCGACTTCAACATTGATTACTGCGAAGTGAGATCCCTTCCATTCGAATCATATTATTTGAAAACTCAACAGCGTGTAACATCATCTTTTCAGATGTCTTGCTTCGAAATTCTAGAAGCGAACGGATATTCTTACTTATCTTGAAATGCTTCGAAGGCATGCTTCTTGGCTGAGTCGCGTAGTTTGCGGATATCTGTGGCTTGAGCCTTTATCTCTTCGTACATCTGACTTCGCGCAGCAATAGCCTGTTCAACAAAAGCAGAAACTGCTTCTGATCGACTCTTGAAAATCTCAAGCTCAACCAGTGAATCTAGAATTTCAACGATGTCACCACTCATTCTGGTCATCACTGAGACTTCACGTTTCTTTGCTACGTCACCTTCGGAAAGTCGGCCAAGGAGCTGTTCTCTCAGGCTCAATTGGACCGTTCCGGTCTTTGTTGATTTCTTGGTATCAGGCACCTCTATCACCTTATGTATATCTAATACTTTGGAACTTATAATTCTTTTTCACGTAACACTATTACATATTTCACTATATAAAAGGTTCTAATAGTGAAAAAACGCCTGAAAAGTGAGTTATATCCAAGGTATGATGAAAATGTGTAGTTCAAGTCGATTTATTGACTACAGTATCGAATTTAATGGTCAGAATCGATATTGTTCAAACAACTAGCCTATTATTTTGAAGTTGCCAGTAGATAAAATCTAAAAGGAAATTCTCTTGGTCGACAGCGTTTCAAAACGTCCTCTCTGGTGTGGTGTCGAAGATGCGCATATTGAAGATGCAGTCGAAGTTCCTCGAGGTGTTTCTCGAGAGTCTGGACAAGTTTGGTGAATTATATGGACCCAAACAGAAGAATGGCGTGTTGTCTTATGACAGTCTGAACAGTATATCAGAATTGGTCATCACAGATGAACAGCCCATGATTCCAATCAAGAAACTTTTCCATCCAATGCAATTTACTATGATGCATTTCAATGAGAAGGGGTTCTATCCAGATTATTCAGTGATCGAGAAGAGGGTTGTAATTGGAGTACACCCATGTGAGATTCACAGTCTTCTCAGACTAGATGAAGTGTTCATGAGAGATCCTGTAGATCCTTACTATGCAGGTCTTAGAAAGAGCACAGCCATCATTGGATTTTCCTGTATTCCTACGGAGAATCACCTTTGCTATTCCACAGACACAGATATTGTGAATGAGGGCTTTGATCTCTTCTTTGTTGGACTGGATGAGTTCTATCTGGTCTGGGTTGGGTCAAGCCTAGGATATGATATGATTCACGAAAAAGAAGAATTCTTTGATGATGATGTCACACATGATGACATCCAGAAATACGTAGATTGGCGTCAGAAACGCAATAGCATGTTCAAGAAGAGCTTTGAATTCGATAGCATGCCTGACATTATGGAACTGAGTCATGATAGTGAGATCTGGGACTACTTCGGTGACAAATGTCTGTCCTGTGGTCAGTGCTCTATGGTATGCCCCACATGTAATTGCTACAATGTTACAGATGTCTTTGCTGTCACAAATGAGAATGTTGGTCGTCGAGACAGAGTATGGGACAGCTGCATGTTTGTTGATTACAGCTTGGTGGCAGGAGATCACAACTTCCGTGCTTCCCGTGCAGACCGTTTGAGATTATGGTACAGTCATAAGCTGAAGGCATTTGGCGTGGACTATGGTCGTCCTGGATGTGTTGGCTGCGGACGTTGCGTAGACACCTGTCCGGTAGATATCAATGTCCTCACAATATCTGAGGCTTTGACAACCAAGGAGGTGCCAAAGCAGTGACCCTATTTGAAACAATTGAGAATCCGTTCAAACCAAAGGCTGCGAGAATTGTGAGGCACTATGACTTGATCAAAGATCACAGATTCTTTCAGGTTAGACACATTGACATGAAGAAAGCAATGTCGTTTACCTATAACCCGGGGCAATTCATTATGCTATCAATACCTGGCGTAGGAGAAGCGCCATTCTCGATTTCATCCACTCCTAGTCGACCGGGTATTCTCGAATTGGGAGTCAGAAAGGTCGGGAAGTTGACTGAGGCGTTCTTCCAGAAAAAAGACAACGATGTGGTCTATATCCGCGGACCTTACGGGAATGGTTTCAAACTCGATCAGATGATCAACAAGGACCTAATCATAGTTGCTGGTGGTCTGGGTGTCATACCTCTACGGTCAATCCTCTATTATGTTCTAGACAATCGCGACATGTTCAATCGTGTGTTCTTCTTGTACGGAGCAAGGAGTCCTGCAGAATTCCTCTTTCGGACAGAATTCTTCCAAATTAAGGAGCGAGATGACATCAACTGTTTCTATACAGTTGATAACTCAGACAGCGAGTGGACGGAGGATGTTGGAGTTGTCACCAAGCTTTTCAAGCATCTCCCCGAGATTGACCCGAGTGAAACAACAGCGGTTGTTGTCGGTCCACCTGTCATGTACAAATATGTCATCGAAGAGTTTCTGAAGCTCGAGATACCAAAGAACCAGATTCAGCTCTCCCTTGAAAGGAGAATGAAATGTGGAATCGGCAAGTGTGGACATTGTGCCATTGAACACCTCTACACGTGCATGGATGGACCTGTGTTCACGTATTGGGATACATTGCACTTCAGGGAGTTGATCTAAGATGACAGCGTCAGAGAAACCCAAAGTTGGCATCTACGGCTTCACTGGTTGTGCAGGAGACAAACTCCTCATCATCCACACGGAAGATGAGATTCTCAACTTATTCGGTGC
>SOKL01000078.1 GCA_004376265.1 Candidatus Thorarchaeota archaeon | reverse complement strand
AGCGACCCCATTTTGAAGAGTGTCTTTACAAACAAGAGTTTCCGCATTGCTCTATCCTATGCGATAAACCGTACAGCGATTGTTGAGAGTGTATTTGGTGAAGATCTTCAACCAAACCAAATAGCACCACGGGAAGAAGCACCCTACTATAGGGAAGGTATGGCAACGCAATACACTGATTTCAACCTGACTCTAGCAAATGAACTACTGAATGCATCTGGTTACGACACCTTTGATCCTCAGGGATATCGTCTAACTCCTAGCGGACATCGAATAAATTTCACAATATCTGTTACAGAAAGTGTGAGTGGGAATTACTATAGAGCCTCTGAGATGCTCTCTGAATACTGGCTTGATTTGGGCATTATTGTTAATGCAGAAGCCGTCTCAAGTGTATCAAAGACAAACGATGATGCAACAGTTGTGGCCTCCAGAGAAGGATATTTCGCTTTATATTTGGATGGTGGAGATTTCATTCCCTCAACTAATACCCTGTGGGGATATCAATGGGGCAAATGGTACCAGAATAATAGCCTAGGGGAATAACCTCCTGCACCAGCACTAGAACAGCTGGAGCTTTTCGATCAAATCAGATTCGCAAATGATTCAGATACAATGGTTTCAATAATGAATCAGATAATGACAATCGCAGAAGAAGAATTCTATTCAATGGGGATTTGTAGAAATAGAAATGGCTACATGGTTGTCAAATCATACTTTCATAATGTCCCACAAACAATGCCAAAATCTTATGTCTATCCAACACCGGCTCCAACCAATCCCTGCCAATACTACATCGACCCTCAGAACTCATCCACATTACTCTTAAGAACTAGTTTCGCCTATGAAGGTTCACTATTCTTACAACTCAGCGCATCAGTCTTTGAGGGTCATAGTATTGTGACAAAGGACCAATGATAGAGAGAAGAGCATGATAGATTTCTTCAGACACAGGGTATACAGGGCTGGAATCGCAATAGTAATAGCTGAGATTATAGTTCTAGGACTAGTGGGTTCGTTCTCTATTTACAACATTTCGGAGGCTGTCGATAGCCGTGTTGAGTCGCAGGTTCAGATTCCTGGACAGTTAATGGATGCAGGTCTCTTGGACTTTGATGCCGTTGAAGACAGTGTTCAAATGAGCGAGCTAGTCGGGGAAGAATTCATTGATGGCATGGTCATCGGGATAGATTACAATGTTTACTACTCATTGAACCCTGACTACTTGGGTCAAAGTGCTGAAGATATACCTACCTTGGACACTAGCTTGCTGAACATCCAGAATCCTAGCGAAGTTATACACTATACGAACGGAAATCTCATCAGTGTTACCATAATCTATGGTCTAGATGGAGTTACTCCTCGGTTCTTTGTCTATGTTGTAGTAGGAAATGGTGTAGCAACAGCTGAGAAGAACCAGTCCGCCCAGATGTTCCTATTGGGTGCGGGTGTAATCGTAGCCCTCACTTTCACCGTTGTCGCTCTATCGTTTGGTCTAATACAAAGATTAGAACAAGATCTGACTGCGAAAGAACGTCTAGCTGTTCTAGGGGAGTTGGGAGCAGGAGTCAGTCATGAAATCCGCAATCCTCTTGGATCTATCAAGACAGCCGCTTATTATTTGCGAATGACTATAGATAATCCTAGTAATGAAATCAAGGAAACCATTGGAATATTAGAGAGAGAATCACAAAGAATAGAGCATATTGTAAACAGTCTTCTACGCTATGCGCATCCAAAACCCCCTCTTATGATCCTGGCATCGTATAAGGAAATCGTTAAAGAAGTGTTAACAGAAATCAGTATTCCGGATGATGTGAAAATTGTAAATCAATTAGAATCAGACGGACCAAAGGCTTTTGCTGATTTCAATCAAATGGTTATGGCGTGTAGGTTAATCATTACTAATGCTTTGCAAGCTATGTCTGAAGGAGGTCAGCTAACTATAGGTTCGAAGACCGAGGGACGGGATTGGGCTGTTCTCTCTATTGCTGACACAGGAATTGGTATCCCTGCTGAGAGTATTAAAAAGATCTTTGATCCGTTATTCACGACTAAGGCTCAAGGAATTGGTCTGGGTTTACCAATTGCTAAGAGCTTGGTTGATGGTCATAAAGGCACCATAGATGTTCAGAGCAAAGTTGGCAAAGGAACAGTTTTCTTTGTAAAGTTGCCACTTGCTCATTCAGCCGCGCCTTTGGATTAATAGATTCAGAGTAATAGCAGATGCAATTGTTGACATCCCACTAATTTCTTTGCGAGACTCGCAGAAAAGTCACAATTCCAGAGATTGAGCAGAGATAGATTCCATCTGCTCTGAAGATAATACAATCCTCATGGCTCCCGCATTCTGTTCCGCTTGGTATGTCTTAGTAGCTCCCGGGATTGCTACAACCGTTTCACCATGATAGTTAGTGGTCCAGCTCAAAGTAATCTGAGCAACGGTGGCTTCATGTTCAAGAGCAATTGATTCAAGAGTTTCAATGAGGGATTTCGTCTTCTTGAGTCTCCCACGGAGTCGGGACCTTCTGAATCTAGGCATCACTTCAAGAAGTTCAGGATTTCTGTGGAAGTGGCCAGTCAGTGCTCCCATACCAAGAGGAGTGTAAGCAGTAATTGTGACCCCAAGGTCTTTCGCAGTATCCAATACACCATTTGTTTCGATATTACGTTTCAACAGCGAGAAATGAACCTGATTGGTTGCAAGAGGAATACCATGTTCCGCAAGAACCTCATGAGCTTCGATCATTTGGTTCATCGAGAAATTACTGATACCAACTGCTCGAATCATTCCTGAATCAACTAGGCCAGCCATCTCATTCATCTGAGTCTTTATAGAAGAAACTGAAGAGGGTCTGTGCACTAGGTATAGGTCAATTGGGTAGGGGGCTAGTTTCTGAGTGCTCTTCTTTGCAGACTTTCGCATGGACTTTGCTCTCGCCAGCATTGGAAACCACTTAGTCGTAATGAGTACATCGCCAGGAGATTTTCCGGCAGCTTTCAATCCGTTTGCCACTGCTCTCTCAGATTCTCCAAAACCGTACATCTCAGCTGTATCAATCCAATTCATTCCTGAGTCAAGTGCCACCTTGATGACTTCATCTTGTGTAGCAGGTGGAACCGCTGCCAATACGTATTTAGTAAATCCCTTTCCACCTGAGAACTCCATTGCGCCTAATCCAATGGGTGTAATTTCAAAGTCAGTTTTACCTAGTCGACGTTTCTCTATTTCCTGCATTGTCAATCAGATTCTCTTCTCAATTACTACTTTTAACCGCTCATATGTGTCCCCTGCGTTCGAGAAGGGGCACACCTTTACACAAATTGAGCAACCATAGAATTGGGTGAAGTATTCGAAACATGATTGTTGCGTGATGTTTGTAATTCGTCCTGTATCATGAGTCACAGCTTCTTCGAGGATAGCCTGTGGTGGACACTGTTTGATACATATCCCGCATATCTTGCAGTACTCGTCTATCCAATCATGGTAATTCGTATCTGCAAATGGCAAATTCTGAATACTCGTGTAGACCGCAGCAAGTCTCACTCTTGGGCCAAACTCAGGAGTGATTAAGAGACCGTGTTTACCAACCCTTCCAATACCAGCTTTCTGAGCAAGGGGAGGAAACAGAACTAATCCACCAAGAGGATGGTCGGCCTGGGCAGCATATCCTTGCTCTCTTAGAAAATCAGCTATCTTGTTAGCTGCAATCCCTAGTTCATCATACGTTCCAAAGACCATGTCAATGGTGTCTTGGCTTGGCGCTTTGTCGATTTTCTCTTTACTCATCTCCAATGCAATGATGATGGCATTATCATAAATCACGCCAAAATCCTGAAAGATTAGATCCGTAGGAAGCTTGACAAATTCAAATGGACCTACACCGAGTGAGTTAGCAAAGTCTTTCAATTGTTCCAAAAATTCGACTGAAGCACTTGTGCTAGGGATTGAAGGATTCTTTGAGAGAGAATCGACTGAGAGGTTGATGTTCCTCATGATAGATAGCATTTGGCGAATTGGAAAGACCTGTCTCATCTCAATGTCATTTCGTTCCTTGAGTAATTTGAGCATCTCGAAAGGTATCTCAAACCTAGTTGGTGAGGTTGATGTCGGAAGTAACATGGCTGGGTGATTGCTCAAAGATTTCTGTTTTGCTATCATACCCTTAATTCTAGATGGACCAGCTTTGGTGATCATAGCCTTGGACAGTTTTTGTTTGAATCCCATGGGTCACCATCAATCCTTTTTGAACTTCAAGGTGCGCATGTATTGAGCTTGCCGGTTTTACGATATCAGATAACCTCCATTATATCCGCGTGCGTCTTTTGATGGCAAGCACAATCCTTAGGTCACCAAGGAGCTTTGAATCGCTTACTTGGATCCATAACCATTTGCCATCATGAAATTGCTTGGTTTCGTGGAACAATGTAACAAGTTGATCTGAGATTTCACTCTGACGTTCAATAAACATCTCAACTTCTTTCTTCCCGTAGACAATCAGAATAGTAAATCCACCTTTCTCAGGATAGAGTGTACAGAGTGTCTTCCCACCCCTGCGATATCGAATACACCAACCGTATTTCTGGCCCCCAAATTGGAGTTCTGGAGCATGAAGGTCATAATGCGTTGTTAGATACTCTTGAAGTTGTTTCCATGAACTAATAGCGGGCTTGGTCTTTATGAAACGTATGATATCTTCGCCGACTGGTTCCGTGTCTTTGTCAAGCATCCTACTCATACACTTTCCTCTCCCCAGGGCGACAATTTGATGCCGCAAGTCTCTTCTGAATTGGACAAGAAGGGGAACCTCCCCTTCTTACATCTTAGCAACTCGACGTGATATATACATACCAACTGAAGGATCCGGGCACAGGGTCTGAACATACATAACCAAAACCGTAGGCGTGGTCGTTTATCGGGTCATCCAGTTGTGGATTCAATGGGTCAGCGGACTTCGATGCATAGAATACTGCTGCCAGTCTATCGCTACCTTCAGTTTCTGCACACGCTCTGAACCAGGCATTTATGATCGTTGTGGGTTGTAGAAACATGAAACCTGTCATGTACAAAGCGAATTTTGTACCTCTGACTGCAGAATTCTGACTAGTAGTTCCAAATGAAAGGACCTGGTGAATTCCTTGGAGGGATGGTGCCCATCTTTGGAACACATCATCGCCGTTGTTGTTTTCCCATTTGAGGGGACTACATGCATCAAACACAATTGAATCTAGGTCACCATCGCCTAATCTCAATGCCGAGTACTCGAGTCCTGTGTCGTCATGGCTGGAAGTGAAGGCTACACCATCAGGACCTCCATGGTCTTGATAGTATACAAAGTCCACGGCATCTATCCATTCAGTATCTGTCCCACTGAATTGGGCATCTTTGAAATCTTCTTCCCAAGCTGAGTACTCGCCCCAATTGAACTCTTGACTAAAACCTCCATAGATTTTCATCCAATTGTAAAATCCTTCAATGTTTGTTTCGGTGTTTGGTAGAGGTTTGTTATGAGACAAACCCACCCATTCGATACCGACTTCTTTGACACCATCATCGTAAGCCCCGGTTGGTGCACTTGGAGTAAATTGACGAATGTTCGACATTTCACTACTCGCGAATGTGACAGGGAGGAACATGAAAGCTGAGAACATCATCAAGAGGAATAGCAAAACAAAACCACCCTTCCTTCTTCTGAGTATTAGAAGTGCGGCAACAAGAACGAATGCCCCAATGGCAACTGCTATTGTCAGTGTAGTATCAGGGAGAAAGTCGACCTCTTCGACAGTAACAGCAACAATATCACGAGTCCATCTGTTCTCAGCATCTCGAACTTGAACTGTAATTGCATGAGGCACTGGTGTACCTTTCTTCAATACTTCAGAGAGAGTCATAATGGAAAAAGTCTTGGATGTACTGAGAGATCCATCAAAATCAGACCTCCACTCATAGGTGTAGGGAGGAGTCCCAAAAGAAACGCTGCAGTCAAATGAAACAGATTGTCCAGGCATGACTGATATAGCAGCTGAGGGAGTCACAATTTCGACCTCTGGATCGAATACAGTTGCATCAAAATATAAGAGAGAAATGATTTCCAAGTCCTCTTCATATTCGAAGACCTCTATCTCCCAAACAGGGAAGAGAAGAACATTGTCTTCGTCCGTGGTGTAAACCAAGCGATGATCTACTACTCTGCTCAAGGGAATCCCATAAGCTTCGAGAATCGATTCATATTCAGTAAGATTCGATGTAGCATATACCTCGGATTCAATCTCTCTCCATTTCCAATCGAATCCTACGATGTCACCATTATCCCCAACCATGACAGAGATTTGCGCGGCCTGCCCTGTGATAGGTATATCATCAATTGCAAATTCATAGTTCACATGCCACTGGAGAACCTTTTCTCTTGTTTCTTCAGCATCTGGATTGTAGGCAGTAACATTGGTTGAACCCATATTAGCAAAGACAGCATTTGCTGGTAACAGTCCATTTAGCTGGAGCCACGCATCTGCGTCGCGTTTGCAGATTGCTGGTGTTGGTACTTCAGAACCCAATGAAACATTCCAGAGTTTATCATAATCAGCATACCAATAAGAGCCGTCAGAATCAACTTCAAAGGTTCTATTCCCAGAGTTTACTACGAACATTCCTTCAGCTTCCTCAGCTTGAGTATCTGTAAGTCCAAAGAGAGTGCGCGCAAGATATTGTGTATAAGACTGATTCACATCAGGGGTTATCAGTTCATAAATTGACAGCATCTCAGTCTGAGATATTACAAATTTCGAAGAATCAAAAACATCGACGCTTGATGGCGCTTCAGCTTCGTCTGAAACTGAAACAACCAACAATAGCATAATTATCAGTAAAATTGCATCCCGCTTCAAGTGTTCAATCTCCCATGGTTATTACGCGATATCCTCTTCTATCGCAAGAAAAGGAGATTTTCATTAATGAAGTCGCGACCTAAAAGTCTCTCTAATCCTTCTTCTATTCTTTCGCTCGAATAAAATCAGCTGATGGTATTATTAAGGTATGAATCATTATTGATGGAACCTTGATGTGATGACTTGCAGGTTCGTGGAAGGGATATCAACATTAGATTTTGGTTACCAATAATCTGTGTAATCATAATATTGATGGTTCTACCTCTCTCCTATACTGACCAGCAGGAAACGGGATATTCATACGTTGAGATCCGAAGTGTAGCAATTACATACCTCAATGATTCCAACTGGGCAATTCCCCAACTAAGCTATGTAAACCTAACTAGACTCTTCGCGGCTATCTGTATTTGCATCCCTGCAGTATACATGAACTATAAACTAGCAAAATCACCTTGGAGTCATCCAGACCGTAAACTAAGCTTATCTATGTTCTTGGGGACAATGGTTTTAGCAGGGTATTTTTCAAGTGATTTTCCACCCTGGGAATTATGGTTCTTTGATCGCGGATATTATGTGCCTATTACATGGGATCTTGATAGATTTGGTTTACTGATCATCACTTTTCTAATCATCATTCCATTATTTATTAGAGAAACGAAAATTGTGGGGAGTCTTCGACAGAAATCAGGTGAGATAATTGACAATGACAACACAAACCAGAAGAATATCCTAGAAAACTCTGAAAAGCGATTATCAAAAAGGTACTTGATTCTTGGAGTAACGCTTGGTTTGATTGCAGTTATCATACCAGTTCAAATTTATCTCTCCCCGTATAATCTCTTACCATTTCCGAATAATGCCTTCCAGTATGAGGGCTACACCTTTTTCTTTCAATTTTCCATTGAGAATCAGCCCATACCAAATCATTGGGTTGAATTCGATTTTGATATGTTTTCTCCTGGAGATACACTCAATCAGCTTCCATATGCAGGATTCCAGTTACTTTTCGTTTATGGGCTCCTCCAATATATACAAAGGAACTTATCAAAAAAGAGAATATATCTATTGGGAGCGCTAAGTCAAGTTGTACCCTTTGTTTATCGAGTATCTGCTTACATTGCACATAGCACGGAGGGAGAATATGTCATACCATTCCCAGTGGTTCTCATAATTGGACTACTAGTTTTAAGATTCGTAAAACCAATTGATTCAACTCTTCAAACTGGGAAGAATTCTATCATGAAGAATACAAGAGAATCGATTAGTCGAATACAGAGAGATAGAATTCAAATCCCGCTACTCTACTTTGTCAGATCTAAGGTTTCGAAGCTGTTAAGAAGAAAGTCCGAAAATGAGTAGAGTTTCTCTAATCCTAGGACAGTTCAATCAGATTTCATCCAATTCGGTTCAGACCCGCCACCATACACCCATTTGAGAAAACCATTCTTGTTTCGAGTAAGTGCAGGAATGAAGTCGGGACTGTATCCACGTTCAGCAGTAAACTCCCTGTTCCATAGGTCTACGAGTCTCTGGTGTAGAAAGGTTGCATTTTCAGTAAAAAAAGATCCTTGTGTTTCGTCTATATTGAGTTTCTTCTCGATCCATTTTCGCCACTCGAAAGATGTTTGAGGATAGATGACATCATCAGGAATTGTCTTCCGCATAATGTTCGATATACTGAACTATCTTCATATGAAACCTTCTCAATCCGAAAGACAATAATCGTTGTTTTCCTTCCGTGCGATCGCGATGACAGCTGACCCGATATATCTAGATGAAGAGACAGAAATCGAGAATAGAGTTAACGACCTTCTGTCAAGACTCACTTTGAAGGAGAAATTCCTGCTCCTCACAAGTCATGGTAGACTACGTCTATACGTTACCAAACCAATCAAACGATTGAAGATTCCCTCATTCAAAGTGACAGATGGTCCATTGGGAGCTGCGATGCATTCCAGCGGATTCAAAAAAAATACAAGATTCCCTGCAACGGTCGCACTCGCTGCTTCATGGAATAGAGAATTGATGACAGAAATTGGAACTGCTATGGGGAGAGAAGTGCGTGCAGTAGGGCGTCATATCTTATTGGCGCCAGGCATGAACATCGCTCGAACTCCATTGAATGGAAGGACCTTTGAGTACTTCAGCGAAGATCCATACCTGACAAAAGAGTTAGCAATTCCTCTTGTGAAGGGAGTTCAGAGTCAACGAATTGGTGCATGTCTCAAGCATTATGCAGCAAATAATCAAGAGATAGACAGAAGGAATTCAAGCTCTGAGGTTGATGAACGTACTCTGCAGGAAATATATCTTCGTGCTTTCAGAGCTGTCGTCAAGGAAGCCGATCCATGGTCTGTCATGACATGTTACAACATGGTGAATGGTGTTTACGGTAGTGAGAACAAGTATCTCGTTCAGGAGATGCTGATGGATGAGTGGGGATTCAATGGTCTTGTGATGACTGATTGGTTTGCATCGAGGAACATCGAAACCACAGAAGGTTGTATGAATGCTGGACTGACCTTGGAGATGCCTTGGCCAAACAAATACAAGATCAAGTCACTTGAAACGGCGTTCAGAGAAAAGAAATTCTCAGAGGAAACATTGGATGATCGTGTTCGTAGAAATATTCGTGTGATGATACTCACCGGTCTGTTTGATAAATCAGAAAATCTCCCTAAGGGGTCTCGAAATACTCCAGAACATCAAAATCTTGCGCGTCGTGCTGCGGAGGAAGGAATGGTCTTGTTGAAGAATACTGAGGACATTCTACCTCTCGATATTGACAATCTCAAAAAAATGAGTTTGTATGGAGTCAACTTGCGTAAGAAATTTGGGAGATTGGGTTATGGTGGTTCTTCGGGCGTAAGCCCTCCATATGAAATTACACCTCTTGCAGGTATGACAGAGAAATGCCGTGACAAAGTGAAGTTAGTCCGTAACAGTACATCTACAGATGTGGCCATTATTTTTGCGGGATTGAATCATGGGCGTGGTGGAGACTCTGAATCAATGGACAGAGAGTCCCTACATCTTGATGATGAGCAAGTCGAGGAGATCAAGAAAGTAGCGAATGACCATCCTCAAACAATTGTGTGTTTAATTGCTGGAAGTCCAATTGCGATGGATGAGTGGATCGACGATGTCGAAGCGGTTCTCCTGAGTTGGTACGGGGGAATGGAAGCAGGTCATGCCATTGCCAATGTTCTCTTTGGTAATGTGAATCCATCTGGGAAGCTGCCGCTGACTTTCCCAAAGCGATTGGAAGATTCTCCAGCTCATAGCACAAGCAATCCAAGAAACTACCCTGGAGATGAAGAGAAGAGAATCTATTATGATGAGGGCATCTTCGTCGGATATCGTTGGTTCGACAACAAGAAGATTGAACCGCTGTTTCCATTTGGATTTGGACAATCCTATACAGAATTCGAATTCAGTACAATCCATCTGAATAGACAAACTATTGGGAAACCGGAGGATGTGCTATTGGTTGAAGTTGATGTCACAAACATTGGGGAACGTGCAGGCTCTGAGATTATCCAAGTTTATGCGAGGGATGTTGAAGCGTCAGTTGATCGACCGCA
>SOKL01000161.1 GCA_004376265.1 Candidatus Thorarchaeota archaeon | reverse complement strand
TGGGTATGCACCACCATCAGCAAACCAGAGATCAGGATGTCTCCAATCAACACCTGAATCTAGGTCAGCAATAAGTATCCCTTCACCAGTTACATTTGTACCGAAATCATCTAGCATCATCCAGACGTCATCGACATTGATCTCGGGGATTGACAAGTCACGGGGAGATTCAAGAAACTGAGCATTTGTCTGTGCAGCGATATCTGAAACAATCCCTAAGTCAGTCAGAGTTTGTAGACCATCAGAAGAACCTTGCAAGAGGTAGTACGGCCCTATGTGACTATTACTCGCGCTACCAAGACTGAATTTGAGACCTAGACTCAGAATGATACCCAACACTCTTGGTGAAACTCCATGGTCCAGACGTACAACTACAGGTATCTGGTCACCGTAAATTTCAGATAATGCATTGAAGTCCAAAGGAATGGATTGGACTTGGGATTGCTGAACTTCATCTACAGGAAAGATGTAGAAAAGAGCGGGAATGCTTGATAGAATTAAACACAGGACTAAGAGCGTACTAATGACTTTCCTCTGCAAAGATTTATCCTCCTCTGATATCCAACAGCGATTGATGTGAACCGAACAAACCAATCTCCCTGTTAGCCCATAAGATACGAGTATTTGCCTATTAACTTTCTTAGACGTGCAGATGAGTCATTCAAAGCACATTGATATCTTCATCGTCATCATCTGACACTGTTTCATCCTCAGCCTTATCGAAAATTTGCTTTCCGGGCACTAGCACGTTTGTTGGCCTAAAGAATCCAGGTTCCTCATCATCCCTACTTATTTTCTGACCTTCATATAGAGATGTACCGACACTCACAAGATAGGAAACCGTGATACAGAGAATAAGGGGGATGATTAGATCAAATGAATGACTCATTTCCAGCATCATGACAGTGGTTGCTACAGGTGTGTTTGTATTGGCCGCTAGAACTGCACCCATTCCTAAGACTATGAATGCGGGGATATTATGCGGAAAGAAAATCTCACCAAACAGAGAACCTAACATTGCACCCACAAAAAGTGAGGATGCAAGCACTCCTCCTGAAACCTTGCCAGCCACAACAAATGATGAAGCGAACAGCTTTCCAAAGAGCAGCAGGATGATGACAAGGATAGGTTCTGGGTGTGTTGCGAGAGTGTTAATCACTTCGTACCCCATGCCAGCTATCGAGAGTGATGGATCAACTAATAGTGAAATAACAAATATGACAACGCAAGCAAGTAAGGATCCAACGAGGGGATCAGCCCAGTCTGGAAACTTGATCGTGAAGAAATTTCTTGTGGCCATTAGACTAACGGCGAATAGAATGGAAACAAGCCCTGCGATTATACCAAAGAACACTAACAGAGGAATGTCCATTAAAGAGATCTCTAAGGCAGCAGTGAACGTGAATAGAGGATTTGCACCGTTGTTTGTAATTAATTGATACAGGCCGCTAAAGACTGTAAATGACGTCAAGGCCGCAATAACTGTGGGCACAAAATATCCAAGTCGTGCATCTCTGCGATAAGGTGCTTCGGTTGCAAAGAGTGCACCTCCTAGAGGGGCTTTGTAGATTCCAGCAGTCGCAGCTGCGGAGCCCATCATTAAGAAGACTCTGAGATTAGCATCATCTTCAAACCCAAGTTTACGTCCAATAGTGTTACCAATACCTGCACCGATCAATACTGCAGGGCCTTCCCGACCTACAGGATTTCCGGACCCAATTGATACAGAAGTTGCGACTAGTTTTGTGAATATTGTACCCTTTCTGAGTTTACTGGGTTTATGGGTCAACTCAATTGCTTTTGAGATTCCACTACCTTGAATCTCAGTTCGTCCTAATTTAATGAGAATTCCCGAAAATGCTCCTCCAATCAGAGGGGCAATGAAAATGGGGAGTCCAGAGAATAGGATGGTTGTTGAATCAATCAAGAGCTGAAGAGCCACCATGAAGAGCCCACAGGTAGCCCCTATCAATATGGATGCAGGAATGTAGTGCCGATAGAACCGTGAGAAATGTGAAACGTGAAACAGGTCTCGCAATGGTTGAACATTCTCCGACCTCTTCTCGGATTCAGCTCCAGGCAACATAATCACTCTTATTTCAATTAACTAGGTAATCAATAGCTCTCAAGCTGAGTCCATCAGACTTATCTCTTTGTGCTATGTTATTCACTCGGCGACACTTCCTTGACTGGTCCAAAAGATTCAGCATCTTCAAAAAAGAAGAGCAAAAAAACAGAAATCACATTTGAGGAAGTGCAATATAGGCTCGATGAGATATCTAAACGCCTTGCCAGACTTGAGGAGCTTATCGAACGAGTAGGTCCAGGAATCGAAGAGGTTCGTACTTCAGCAAAGGTAATTCGAGAGGGTTTTGAATTCTATGATGGAATGGTACGACTCATGGGCAAATTCACTAAAGCCGAGAGATTAGAATCACGTTTTGGTGATCTCAAGAAGGATGACATCAGTTGGCGAATCATCCAAATTCTTGACATTTCCCGTCCGCTGAATATTAGCCAGATAACGGCATCAGTGAGAGCTGAAAGAGGAACTGCTTCAAGAAGAATTGTTCGGGAGCGTGTCAATGAGCTCGTTGGACGTGGGATTCTGCAGGTCATCGAAGATGAAGATGAGAGGGCTCGATATTTTGCTCTAGTGAAAGATTGATAGTTTTGTCACTGGTCACTTTTTTCCACTTTATATATAGTAAGTGACCAGTCTATAATTTACTTGGTGAACAATTCAATGAGTGATGATTACTCTGACAATGAACCAAAAAGGAAGAAAAAATCCGAAAAGAGCGAGGGTGATGAACTAAGAGATATTGCGTCGGCATTACCAGAGCTTTTCGGAGCGCTTAACGATGCAATCCCGAAATTGATTTCAGGTCTAATCGGGAGCATATACAGCCCTGAGGCAGCCGGGAATATGGCAGCAGGGATCGGAAAATTCTATAGCAATCTCATTGCGGAAGGAATTCCAGAAGATGTTGCTTTAGACATGACGAAGAAATTCGTTGGAGCTCTTGACTTTACCAAGCTCATGAGCATGGTCTCTAACGATGCATCAGTTGATATTAGTGGCAGTATAAAGAAGAAGAAGCGCCACGAATCGGATGATGATGAGGAGTTCGAGTAGATTTGGGAACCGCTAGATCCATTGCATCCATCACTGGGACTGCTATAGGTGGCGGATCCAAACTCCTAGTCAAAGTCTGGTAGTCCCTTCGCAAAGGACGAGGAGAGGTCAAGAAATCAGCTAAGACGTTTTACAAAACTCTAGTCAAAGCAGGAATCCCAAAGGAAACCGCAAAGGAAATCGCCTCTGCTTATGCAAAACCTGCTTGGGAACTCCTGAGCATTAGGGGCATCTTCAGAATGATTAGAGAGATTGATGGCGTAGATGATATCCCAGCACTACCTTTTGGTTTTTGAAACATGATGTGAAATGCCAGGACGATTGTTCAGGCTACTTCACAACTAACACTGGAGCTTCAGACCCTAGAACCACACGTTCTGCAGAACTACCCACTCCACCTCTGAGTGAACCAGCCATTCCCTGTGATCCGATTACAATTAGATCTATTTCATTCTCTCGTGCCTGCAGATTGATTCTATCTGACGGTGAACCCTTCTCCAGGATAAGTTCAACTTCGAGATGATAGTCTTCAGCTGCTCCCTTGTAACCATCCAGGAGCTTTTTCCCAGTGGTTTCATACTTTGCAAGAACTTCTTCAGGATCTGTTTCGGACATGAGTGAGAATTGTTTCACTACCGAAGTTGCTATGACATGTATAATGAATATCTTTGACTTGGTCATCTCAGCTACTTCAAAGGCCACTGTGGCTGCACGAGCCGACCCCTCACTTCCGTCCACCGCTAGCATCACCTTTTTGGCTCTGCAAAAAATATGACCGGGTGCACAATACCTTATATCTTCCATGTATTTCTTTATGTATATTCACTATAATTAACTTTTGGTTGGGCGTTTGTGCCAAGATTTAACTTGTGAACGTTGCAACTAGAGTTCAACGTTAAGCAGAATGCTTAGGAGGCGTGTTTGATTGACACGTTCTGATGTTTATGACTATCATATGAATGAAGAATTTCCAAGCCACACAGGAAAGATAATCGGACTCTTTGTGGTGTTTGGAGCTTTTATCGGATTTGGTGTATATGCTCTTCTGAATTTATGGGATATGCATCAAACCGATATAACGAATATAATCCAGTCAATATCTCCCTACTTAGCAAACAACCTCTGGTTACTAGGGATTGCAGTTGTAGCGATTGTTGTGCTAAGTGTACTTATGGCACTAGGTGCGTCAATTGCTGCCAAGCGCCTTGGAGCAAAATTGATCTACATTGGTGCAGGATTCATGAATCTCATGACCTGGGGGATTGTTGTGGTATTGATTGCCGTCGGAGGTCTCGACCTCTCATTGATTAGCGCCTGGTGGCCTATGCTGATACCGGGCATCTTTACACTCTTCATAACACTACTCTTGTTCACAGTTTTCAAGGATAGAATAAGAAGAGCTGGAGAGATAATCAAACTGACTGGACAAGTCACACTTGATGAGAAAGGAACCTTTGTCCCTCCACTACTTACAATGCTGTTCACGCTCTTCTCAGCTCTGTTGTTTGGAGCTATTCTCGTCTTTTTCATGCCACAAATCCTTACTCCAGGGTACGAGTTTGTGCTTCAAACAGATTGGCCATATATAATAGGAATCGTAGTCTACTTGTTTGTGACCATATTCTTCTACAACTTTGCATATTCAACCACTTCCGCAATTACTTACATCTACATGCGAGGTCGTGATCCAACTCTTGGTGATGGAGTTAGGTCATCACTCGGAGTGATTGGCGGGCTCATTATATTGAGTATAATGAGTGTGATTGTCACAATAGTTCAGTTGATCATTCGGTCAGTAGCAAGACGATCTGCGAGTCCCGTAGGTAGAGGTGTCGGATATGCTGCAAGTGGAATAATCGGATGGGTTTGGGCGATGGTCAACTACTTCACAATTCCAGCTATGGTTGCTGAAGAACTGAGTGCGACCAAAGCTATCAAGAGGAGTGCAGGGTTGGTACGCAAGAATTTCCTCGATGTGATGATCAAAGAAACAGCTGTGCGATGGGGATTCGGCGTATTGGCTTTGACGTTCTTCATCGGATTCGCCGCATTTGGGGCACTCTTTGGATGGATTCTTACTGGAGACGTTTTCATGACCATTTTGGTTACGGTCGTATTCACCATCCTTGCAGCCATACCAAGTACTCTGGTCCTGCGAACTTTCGACATTGTCTATGTCACACTACTATACGTCTTTATTCGACGGAAAGAAGGTGACATCGAAGGTAAGACTGCCATTCCTAGCTCTATGAGCCAAGAATTGGACAGGGCATACAACGCAGCACGGCGGAGTGGATAGAATATCCTAATTGTGTGATGGCTCTTGACCATCACACATTCCCAATTTTTCACTTCAGAATTAACATGTTGTAGATGAGTCCAAGGTGGTCATAGGAAAAGTTGAACTAGAGGTCTGATCATGAATCATTCTGTGGGACCAGCCTAGAATCAATTGAGGAGAACGAGATGAAGGAGAGAGTAAGCGATTTAATGAGTCCAGCTGGACTGGTCGATATCGAGAGAATGGATTGTAATATTAGAGATATGGCAACCAAGGCAGATGAAAACGGAGTACTGCTGAGACCACACGTCAAGACTCACAAATGCATCGAGATTGGGAAGAAACAGGAAAAGGCTGGTGCAACTGGGATTACTGTTTCAACACCTTTGGAAGCGCTTGTATTTGCTGACGCTGGCTTTAAAGACATCACATATGCAGTGCCACTCGCTCCAGACAAATTCTCAGTCATCCAAGAGATAATGAAGAAAACGAACCTGAAGGTCTTAGTGGACAATCCAATCACAGTCGAGCTGCTTGACAATTTCAGTAGAGAAAGCAACACAGAGTTCAGAGTCCTGCTCAAGGTAAATTGTGGGAACAATCGAGCTGGGGTTGACCCCAAGAGTCAGCAAGCTCTACGACTTGCAGGTAAAATCGCTCAGGCTCAAAAACTAGAATTCAAGGGGATTCTCGCCCATGCGGGACACTCCTATGCCGCCCGCTCTGTTGAGGAGGTCAGAAGGATTGCAGACTATGAGCAAGAAATCATGGTCACTTTTGCTAAAGCATTGAAAGCAGAGAACACCGATCTTGAACCAAGGACAGTGAGCATTGGTTCTACTCCAACAGTCCAGCTCGCTGAATCGTTCAGAGAAGCAATCACTGAGATTCGACCAGGGAACTATGTTTTCAATGATTACACGCAAGTTGCTCTGGGTACTTGTGAGTTGAAAGACATCACCTTCAGTATTCAGGCTAGTGTGATTGGAGTATATTCAGATAGATTAGTGACAGATGCGGGAGCAACAGCTCTTTCAAAAGATAGAGGTCCAACCCACCTTAGAGAGGATAGCGGATATGGCAAAATCATCAAGAACTATTCAGAGGGCAGTATTGAGGAAGGACTCACTATAAGCTCACTCTCTCAAGAGCACGGGAATGTAGCCGTAGAGGGAGAACATCATCTGAGACCAGGTGATAGGCTCAGAATCATACCAAACCACTCATGCCTCACTGCGAATCTCTATGATCACTACTTCATTGTCAAGGATGAAAGAGTTATTGACAAATGGGAAATCCACAGAAAGCGGCTGGATGAATGAAAACCTGAGGAATGTGGTGTTTTTATAGAGAGATAAGACAATTTACTTTTAGAGGGGGGTTCCTATGAGTAGTGGGGATGTTCAACTTGAAGTACTGAAGACGATTGAGAGTGCTGAAGAAGGTGTTCCTCAGATCTATGGAAACATGGCTGTTGTAGGATTAAGCGATGCGAATGCTGAGTTGTTCAATGGTATTATCTCAACTCAGATAGCTCTAGAAGTTGGCAACATGCAGGTTGAGGAATCGGGGAGTGTTCCGAGTCTACGCTTCAATGCAGAAGAACCAACCCTGATTCGTTGTGGGGAAGGTGTTCTTGGGGGAGGTTTGCAAGATCGCATCGTTGCAGAAAGTATGGTCATTGAGGGTAACCATTCGCTCAGAGTTTTCTGTATTGAAGCTGGACGGTGGGCCGCAAAGACCGGAGAATGGTTACACACCAACACACCAATCTCGATGCGTCGTGCGATTCTTGAAGGTCGAAACCAGCAGTATGTCTGGAGCGAGGTCCAGAGAATTCTTATCTCCTAGGGAGTTCATTCTGGAACCAGCGCGTTAGGTGAACTCCATGTAAATCATGGATTCGAATTTGAGAAACTGGTGACTCGATTCGACTGGTCTGATGATGAAATCGGTATGATTGTCACAATTGATGGAAGAGTTCGAGGAGTAGAGATTTTCGGTGACAAGATGGGTTTGAGAAGAGACTACACTTCAATCCTGAAGGAGAGCTACGCACCCATTGCATTACTGTCAGCAGGTAGTGGGTCAATGTCCTATGATGAGGTACATGCTGGAATCAATGATTTCCTCTCAGATCTTCACACAGGAAAACGTCATGCACATCTGGTGAATCACAAAGGGAATTTAGCTTATGCTTGCGCGGTCTGAAACTATTACTCTAGAAAATTGACGAGCACCACAATCGACAATGAGAATCATTCTTTGTCACTGTGCAAGTCTTGGATTCACTTCTCTCTCTCCCTGTTTCAAAATTTTAACCATACCAATTATAGATTCCACCTGTGAAAGCGTGATTTTTACATCAAATTAGTAGAAAATTCAAACTTCAACACAAATCTATAGCTCTCATTAGAGAGGCCCTCGCAACAGAATAACTTAATATAGACTGAACGAGTAAACCGGAGTACAGACCCTGAAGGACGTGTGTCAATCATATGGTTATAGACAAAGAAGGGGCGACTAGCGCAATTATTCTTCATCTAACACCCGGCGAACCAGTTGTGTTCCCGGCTGAGTTTGTAGCTGACATCGGGGAGAAGGCAGGATTAGTGGTCATGCACCACAAAGACCGGGTTGTCAAAATCTTCCCAGTTGCTAACGAGGATATTTACCTGCTCAGGATTGAGATCAGTGATCTGTCTCGGAATTTCTTAAAGCAGCTAAACTTCTCATTTAACGACGCCAAGCTAAGCGACATAATTTTCACAACCGGAGTATGTTTGCGCGGCGAAAGATGCTACTATGAGTGCTACTTTATTCCAGACCAACTAGTTGTGACACTCAACGAGCTCGAGGAAAGCCTGAAGAAGATCCCTGGAGTTTCCAGAGTGGTCTTGAGAAAGGTTGCATAGACGGAAGTCAAAGGACCGTAAGGACGGTCTAGAGCGGTAGACAAACCTATAGAATGAACTTTACGAGGTCTAAATGAGAGCCTCAACCTCTGGTTAGAGGCTCACTTTGTATTTTTCAACGTTTAGCGGTACAGTAAGTGAGTTTTCAATTCTGACTCATCTCATTCAGAGTAGCTCCAATCCTTCCTTCCGCAGCTCCCTATAGTTTCTCAAGTTGTATGGAATGTACGCATCAAGAAATACATTGAGAATGAGCTCAGGGTCGCGTTCTATTCCATAGCTCTTGAAATGTCGGAGCACATTGTGTATGTCACGGCGAAGAATCAGCTCAATCTTGTTCATATCAGACCACTTGTTCACAATCTCACTCTGAGGTACATCGATAATCCAGGGTTGATTCTTCCACCAGAGGATATTGTAAGCACTCAGATCTCCATGCGCGTAGTGAGCATCTCTATACATCATCAAGTACTGATCGAAGACATCATTCATCACAGCTTCTGGATCTTCCAACTCCACCTCTCTCAGTTGAGGAGCGGGGTTTTCTCCATCTCCAATGAATCGCATCGTCAGGTAATTTCCAACCCGTGAGATTGGTGTCGGAACTCGAACACCAGCGCTGAAACAATTCTGGAGAATATCAAACTCCGCGATAGCAATGTCCTCAATTAGTCCAAGTATCCAACGAGTCTTTTTCCCGCTGGATTCCCTGATGTAGCCCTTAGTAGTGGATAACTTATGAGGAGTAGCCCATAACCTATACGCCTTCAGAATGATGGGATGTTTGTTCCACAAGGCTAAGAATATCGAAGCCTCTTTTCCTGCACTCATTGGATACAGCACATCGGTGGCTAGTCCGTAGTTGATCGCATCTCTTCGGATCTCATCAAATTTAGGTTCCTCAATCTTTGCTTTACCACTGGTACCACCTCTCAGAGCATCTCGCTTTTGATCAATAGCACTGCCCTTTGCGAGGGGGTTTGCCTTGTCCACTCTACTCATTCAGGCACCCCCAGAAATGGTTTCATCATAGTTCCTTTGATTATGAGGAATGTATTCTGAAAGGAACACTTTGACAATCTCATCTGGGTTTCTCCGAATTCCGTATTTCCGAAAGTATCGAAGCACATTGATGATATCTCGTCGTAGCAAAGTGACTACTCTTTTCATATCAGACCATGGTCCAACTTCATAGGCTTGTGGCATATCAATAATCCACGGGCGATTCTCCCACCAGAGAATATTGTACGCACTAAGGTCTCCATGTACGTAATGGACATCTCTATACATAATGAGATAATCATCAAGTATTTGGTCCAAGACATGATCCGGATCTTCTAGGTGAACAGTTCTCAATTGAGGAGCTGGTTCTATTCCATCACCAATAAATCTCATGGTGAGATAATTGCCAACTCTGCCAATGGGAGTAGGGACCTTCATTCCTGCTTTGAAACAAGAACCGAGGAGGTCAAACTCTTTTGCAGCTAGAACCTGCATCCTTCCTGGCGCAAAGAATCCTTTCTTCTTCTTTGCCTGAGACGTATTCCAGAATCGGAATGCTTTGAGGATGATTGGATGTTCCTTCCAGCGTGCCAGATAGATTGAGGCTTCTTTCCCTGCATTCATCTGATGCAGCACTTCAGTGACCAGGCCAAACTGTACAGCATCATCTTTGACCTCATCTAGAGTGATCTCACTGATCTGAACAGTCCATCCTCTCTTATTTCCACGCTGAGCATCTCTCTTGATAGAGAGTGCACTAGGCTTTTTTGGATTGAGCTTCTCAACTACTCCAGCCAATTAAACCACCTCATTTGTAGAGAGTCTACATCCATGGCTTATACCAGGAATGCTATCCAGGATTGGAGCTCGACTCTTCTTAGGACTAGGCTTATCCAGACATCTGCTTTCTCGATTCGCGGAGCTCTTGCTTGGCGAACCATTCTCTCTGTGATTATTTGTATTCACTTTTTGGTACACTCTCATCGACTGAGCGACACGCATCTTCTTTCGTAGCACATCAAATCCGCAAGAAATCGTGACCACAACAAACGTTGTGCGTCAATGGCATTCATACACGATGCGTAGAATGAATGAATCAGCACACAAAAGCAGCGAAAGCCAATCAGGCTTTCTCAACGTCAGCGCAAGCCACAATTACAGTTTCAAGTCTTATTACAATCATG
>SOKL01000338.1 GCA_004376265.1 Candidatus Thorarchaeota archaeon | reverse complement strand
GCATAGTTCTTTTTCACAACTTCTTCGAATCCCTTATCATCCCCCGCCCAATAATTGAATAGTCCACAACAGACATCGCTTGGAACATATCCAGCGTTGACCTTTAGTTTACTCAACATATCAACTTGAGTTTCAGGTTGATCCGGATACCAGAATGACCCCATACAACCAGAAAAGATAGCCGTATTTGACTCTGGAGGTAGTTCAAGATCTTCGGCCCACAGTGTTCTATCCTCTGATTCATACCCTACAAATGGTGTGCCTTCTTGCTCAATCCAGGAAAGAACCTTCTGAAGTGACTCTGACATCGGAGCTCCTGTTTTCAGAAGCTGTGTTTTCGCATCGTGCCAGATATCGGTGACTGGTACACCAGCAGGACAAATTGCTTCACACCTTCGACAGTCTGCACAGTAAAGCCTCTGAAGTAGTTCAACCGGAGGGTTTCTCATTTTGGTTGCGTATGCCCTTAATGCTCGGAGTTTTCCTCCTGGACTATCAAGCTCGGATTGGAGCTCGACGTACATGGGACAAGTGTCTCGGCAATAGTTGCATGAACCACAGTTTCGCAGTAAATCTGATAGATTATCGATATTCATTGTAACACTTCACTTCCCCACATACTTTGACAATCTTCGAAACGCTGTTGCCAAGTTGAATAATACGTCTATTCTTCTGAACGATGTCAAACAGCTAGTGACTCTATCCGGATTCA
The DNA here is from genome assembly GCA_004376265.1 of Candidatus Thorarchaeota archaeon. Lineage (GTDB taxonomy): Archaea > Asgardarchaeota > Thorarchaeia > Thorarchaeales > Thorarchaeaceae > SMTZ1-45. Next base: position 2,225 of record SOKL01000338.1, on the reverse strand, counting down.
TGATTCCTTCAGGATCCCACTTCTCCTTTGCTTCTTGCATCTGAACTAATCGATCAGGATATGCTCGTGTCATGTAGATTGAATTCTGAAGACCAATCGTATATGGTACACCGCCAACCTTGATAGCTTTCTTCACCATCTTATGTAGGATTCCTTTGCTTGCAATGAACTTGAGGTACTGGTCAGCATTGATCATCGTCATAAGCTCAAGTCGCATTGCATCTGGAGTTCCAAGCATCCCGAACCAAAGTGCGGGAATTCGATGTGACCTTCGATATGACTCGTAGGATGATAACATCTCATACACTTTTTCGATTGGCACCCATAATTCTTGGAACATCAGAGTTTCCGTGTGCTCCTTTGGATTGAACTCAGCATCATACCTGAGATCCCATTCCTTTTCAGAAAACTCTTCTCCGAGATTGACTCCCCCAAGTTGTTCCGTAATCGAGTTCAATTCATTAGATGGAACTTTATTTTGGGCATCGATATAGGTTGCAGAAAGTACAAACTTCCCACTTGAAATCGGATTGCTGTATTTCTGCAATTCCTCATCTGCAATCTTCAGATAGAGCGGTTTTATCTCTAGCCGAGATACTTCCACCATGGCATTGCATAGATTTTCCAAAGTGTCAAATTCGTAACTGAATGTTTTGTACGCACTTGGAATCTCATGGACTTGGAGTTTTACTTCGAAAATAACCCCCAGTATTCCATAGGAGTGTAGGAACAGGTCAATCTCATCTCCTTCGACTACTTGCACTGCTCCATCTCCTCCAACTACAGACAGCGATAGAGTGTGTTCACGAAGCGAACCATAGTATGGAGTTCCAATGCCACCTCGACCTCCACATGCAATCCACCCGCCAATTACTGCAGACTTTGCGCTTGATGGATAGATTCCTAGGGTCAGACCCTGCTTTCCAATCTCATCCTCAAGTCTTTCAAATGTAATTCCGGCCTCAACACGGATGAACATTTCTTCCTTGTTAATCTCCAGAATCTTGTTCATTGGTTTGATATCGAGTGAGATTCCACCACGACTGGGGCTTGAAGAGCCCATGCAACTCGATGCTCCCCCTCGCGGAATCACTGGGAGGTTGTGTTCACGTGCAACTTTTAGCACTCCTTCAATCTCGCTCACGTTTTCAACTCTAGCAACATAGTCCGCGAGGTACTTGCCTTTCCATCGATAGTGGTACTGTGGAAGTGATGAAGGATCTCCGCTATAGACAACCCTCTCTAGCTCAGAATCTGAAGCTCTCTCTTCAGTCACAATTGCAGCGAGCTTGTCAAGTACTGTCATCTCCTTTGGAGTTTCTTCCATTGGAGTAGGTTCAGGAACTTTATCTACATCTGTTTTTGTCACATCATTCACCTCACGGTACAAATACCTGTCCGAGATAGATTCCCATTATTCCGAGTATTGTCCAAAGGACTACCGCAGGAAGTCCCAGATTGCAAGTCTTCCATCCACCAAGATGCGTAATGAATGCAAGAGTACCAAGAATCATGCTTATGATACCCAGCCAGATATGCCAAGAGTGTACGAACATCAACATGTTACTCAGATTGAACAAGTATGTCGGATTCATCGCGTTCCAAGCACTCGCAGGTTCCATGAACAAGCCAAGTACATTGATTGTAGTCAATATGTACGCAAGACTTAGCATGATTCCGTGAACTTTTGTAAACCGTTCTTCATCATAGTATTCGAGAGCCGTTCCAAGATAAGCAAGAAATAGCGCTGGTGCTCCAAGTAGCCATCCATAGTGAACCTGAGGAACATCTACTGGTTCAATAGGAATTTGCCCCACAACATATGATTGTGCTTCGCTAACTCTTTCAGTTCCTGAAGTGTCAGCAGCCACAATTCGCCATAGAACTTCTTGGTTGTCGGGAAGTCCTGGAATTGTTCCCGAATATGTTCCACCTGATTCGACCATTGTAACATTTTCCCAGGTGGTTCCATTGTCCAAGCTATATTGCAGAGTGACGTAGGTTATCGTATCTCCTGAAGTAACCTCGACAGCCACGTTGAAATCCTCGCCAGCCAGTGGAATATCAGGTATTGTCTGAGGTGCTCCAATAGATGGACCTGGACCTGCTTGAACAACATTAACGGTAATGGAGCTACTTGCTCCTGCAGGTGTGTGTTGTGCAGCAAACACAGTCAGTGTGAATTGTCCAGAGAATGCAGGTGCGGTGATATTGTATGTTGTCTG
>SOKL01000146.1 GCA_004376265.1 Candidatus Thorarchaeota archaeon | reverse complement strand
AAGTCAGAATCAGGATCAAGATGTACGGGAATGTTTCCAAGTCCATAGGACTTAGTTCAACCCACTCGGCCATCCCTTCATCCTTTGTGCACGCTAACCGGATGGTCGAGTTCTTTTCTCAAGGGGCTTAGGAATGTCCACCCTCCCTACGACGAATAACGATACCCGTTTCCATCAATTGTAGGAGACGCGTCTCTTTTTGTGTATGAGTATAAAAGCTTCGACCAACACCCTACTACATGACGGGGCAACTATCTCTGGAACAGTTTGGGTACACCACTCCCACACTAAGCCCCGCGTATTACATCCCTGAACCAAGACAGGGTGGCAGACCTTGGGAGCCCTACAAGATACAGCCAATCAGTGTGACAGGTACAATCAAGTCAGTGAAGACAGACCCGTCTTTGCCGTGGGGAAGGAGAGAGATTCGAAAGGGTGGGAATCATCTTGATACTACACGAGGTTGCTCAGGCGGTTCAGCGAATGGTGGTCGTGGGTGCTTTGGAGACTGCTATGCAAAGGAGGCAAGTCGTAGATTCCACAGGCTCTTTGACATTCCAAGAAGCATGCTCCTGAGTGAGAAGCGGCTCGGCCCCCAACTTGAACCCTTGATTGGAGACTGTGTGAGGAACGGTGTGAAGGGTGACGTCAGCAATCTGTGTAACTTAGAATGTGGATTATTTTGCCAAATAACTATTTATTAAGTATCCAAGTTTGTCTAGGTTTATTGTAGCTATCAACAACACTTAGAGGTCAAACTCATGATTGATTTTGCTCTATTGGCAGAGGTGCTAGATTGCGTAGCAATCACACAGAGCCTAAATAGAAGATTAAGATAGTTTGAGAAATTCTACGCAAGGTAGATGCTGAAATGAGATAGGCAACATTATTCTTAAACTCTCCAAACTGAACTTTCCTCACCAAATTACAAAACTGATTCATGATTCAATATTATCAGTAAACCATTCGAGTTACATTAACCGTAGCGTTTATAGGTGGACCATGACGGCTGTTGTTGCATACGCAAAGGGAGTCCTCCTGCGATGTGGCTACAGATATTCCTAATTCCATTCGTGCTGATAATCTTCATATTCTTCCTCTTTTGGACAGTCCACGAAGGTTCTCGATGGCAGAAACATCCTCAGTTGGGGGTCTTTGCAAGGTTCATTCAAGCCACTCCAAAAAGGACATTCATGACATTCTTTCTACTATTCATCCTTCTAATTCCAGCGGCAATCTTAGTAATGTCAGGACAGTGGTTGGATGCCCTTGGAAGTGAATTAGGTCCTCAAAAAGTTAATGTCGTAAACATGATGCTGATTGTGTTCTTATTACTAGCATCCACTTTTCCGATCATGTATAGCTCCTTAGGTATTTGGCGTAACTCTAAACGTACAGAGGCGGAACTGCAAGTTAAACCGACAAGTATGTAGACTCCACAAAAACAATGGTTGATAGTCTGATTATTGGACTATCTTGCCACTTTGTTCTTCTAAGACAGGATTGAGTGTCATGACCTTTTACAAGATTGCTGAGGGTGTTTTCGTTGTTATTGGAGGATCATTCCCGAAGTGCAATACAGTTGTTATCATTGCTGATGAAGTCGTGGTCATTGACCCTGGTTGTTCTGTCGAAGACCTTCGAGGGTTCTTGATGGCTCAGGATCTCGACCTCAGGAAGATAGACACTGTCATTCTAAGCCACATTCACCCGGATCATATCACTCATACTATGCGATTGAACAGATTATCAGGCTGTAGGATTGCCGCTAACGAGATTACAGCACCCTTGTTCAATGAGAAGGAAGAAATGAAGAAGTTCCTTGGGTTTCACAAGGGTAATCCAGTAAGGAAACTATGGGAACAACTTGTCAATGAGAGGATGTATGGAGCATTCGATGAGGGTCGAGTTGACGAGGTTCTCAAGAAGGGAGATACATTCGGTCTTGGCGACATCACTCTGAAGACGCTGCATACTCCAGGTCATCTTCCAGACCACATGTGCATAGAGATTGTCGAACCGAATATCATCTTCGCTTCTGATTTGGACCTCACTGAATTCGGACCGTATTACGGTCATCCTAATTCGTCAATTCGTGATTTCAAGATGTCAATCAAAAAGGTGCAACATGGAGAGTATGATGGATTAATTAGCGGACACTTGAGGGATCCTCTTATTGTTGATTACAAGACAAGGCTAGCTGCATATGCTCGACAAATCAGAATCAGAGAAGATTTGGTTCTTTCTGCAATTCTCGAAGGTGCGAATACTATGCCCGAGATAACAGCAAATCCAATCATCTATCCATCTCTGACCAACCCCGTCTTCCTTCAGTTTGAAACATGGATGATCGAACACCATGTTTCCTCGTTGATAGACAGAGGACTTGTTGAGGAAGACAAAGGAAAGATTAAAGAAATCTAAAGCATTGCTAAAGGGCCGAGGGGTACGTTTGGTCAAATAACAATAGTTAAAATATTTTTCTTCCCTGTCTTCTTGAGGGGTCATCTTGACTAGCACGGAAAATCCAGAAAAGAACAGACTATCGAAAGAAAAGAGTCCTTACCTCTTGCAGCATGCTGAGAACCCGGTTGACTGGTATCCTTGGAGTGATGAAGCTTTTGAGAAAGCCAGAGAAGAAGACAAACCAGTATTCCTCTCAGTAGGTTATAGTACATGTCATTGGTGCCATGTGATGGCACACGAGTCTTTCGAAGACGACGAGGTTGCGGCCCTGATGAATGATGCATTCATCAACATCAAGGTAGACAGAGAGGAACGTCCAGACATTGATGGCGTTTACATGGAAGTAGCTCAGATGACAACTGGTCGCGGCGGATGGCCATTAACGATTATCATGACCCCTGACAAGCAGCCATTCTACGCAGCGACATATATTCCAAAGGAAAGTAGGTACGGCTCAATGGGCATGAAGGAACTCGTTCCACGTATCAAAGAGATCTGGGATACTGACAGAGCAAATATCGATGAAGCCACAAGCGGGATTCAAAAAGGACTCTCTCAGTCGCGTTCCCAAGGGTCTCAAAGTGATCTTACAATTGATGCTGTTGACCTTGCATTTTCCCAACTTTCACAAAGATTCGATGAGAAGCATGGAGGATTTGGTTCAGCCCCAAAATTCCCATCACCTCACAATCTGATGTTGATACTCAGATATTGGAAAAGAACAGGGGATGATTGGGCGTTATTCATGGTAGAAAAGACTCTCCAAGCAATGAGAAACGGCGGGATATTTGATCAGCTTGGGTTCGGATTTCATAGGTATTCCACAGATAGTGAGTGGCTTCTTCCACACTTTGAAAAAATGCTCTACGACCAAGCCAGTCTCATGATGGCCTACACAGAGGTGTATCAGATAACAAGAAATCCAGAATACGCAGACATTGTCCGGGAGATATTCGAGTATGTCACACGTGACTTGGGAAGTCCAGAAGGGGCGTTCTACTCTGCAGAAGATGCGGATTCCGAAGGTGAGGAAGGAAAGTTTCACACCTGGTCGCAAAGTGAAATTGAAGCAGTCCTCGACGATGAGGAGGCATCACTCTTCCTGAAGGTATTCAATATTCACAAAGAGGGAAATTTCGAAGATGAAGCGACTAATGAAAAAACAGGCCTCAATATACCACACCTCTCAGAATCAGTTGAGATAGACAAAGATTTAGAATTAAGCAGAGATGAGTTGAAACTCGTCTTAGACAAAGCAAAGACGAAGCTGTTCATGCACAGAGAAAAGAGAGTTCGGCCAAGTCTGGATGACAAAATCCTCACTGACTGGAATGGATTTATGATTGCAGCCATGGCAAAAGCTGGAGCTATACTTGGTGATAAGAAACTCATAGAGGCTGCTGAGACAGCACTGAAGTTCATTATTGATACAATGATTGATGAAGAACGACGACTCTTTCACAGATACAAAGATGGAGAGGTAGTCATTCAGGCATTTCTTGACGATTATGCCTATTTGGTCTGGGCTCTACTTGAAACATATGAAGCCACATTCGAACCAAAATATCTAGAGCTAGCAAGAGATCTGACATCGGACATGTTGACATATTTCTGGGATGATGAAGAGGGAGGATTGTTCTTCACTGGTGAATACTCTGAGAAGCTCCTAGTAAGAAAGAAAGATGCTTATGATGGTGCTATGCCATCAGGCAACTCTGTGGCAGCTTTGAATCTGATTCGTCTTGCCAGATTCTTGGGAGACACATCATTGGAAGAAAAAGCTGCAGAAACTATCCGTGCATTCTCAGGAATGATTCCACGAGCGTATTCTGGTTTCTCAATGATGTTGACGGCAGTAGAGTTTGCTCTAGGAGAGTCCTTTGAAATTGTGATAGCTGGAAACCCTAATGAAACTGACACTAAAGGAATGATAACTGCAATCAGGGAGCAGTTCATTCCTAACAAAGTTATTCTAATGAAGGGGACAAAGTATCAATCAGACGAAATCTCTCGACTAGCACCTTTTGCAAAATTCCATGATACTGTAGGCGGAAAAGCAACAGCTCATGTGTGCATAGATTACAATTGCAAATTACCCACTAACGATGTTCAGAAGCTATTGGAGCTTTTGAGAGTTAAACAAGCAGAATCTACTGGGAAGGTTTCTTACGAATCCACCAAAATGTAAGAACCACAAGAGCACCAACACCAGCCCCTGCAAAAGCAATGATCGGACCATAAACTTGGAGAAATCCACTTGGCCAGAGTGCATCAAGCACCAGACCAGCTGCTTCCCATGAATCTGCAATGATGAGAAGGTCATCAGTGATTGTCTGCAAGTCCGATTCAAAAGCGGCAATTGAAGTATCAAGATCACCTGAGGAATTGTATGCATCTGCAATTCCTCGAAAAGTGGATGCAACAAACCCATTCACCTGGCTCAGGTTTCCAGGAAACACGAGAGTTGAATTGTCAGCCATTTCATCGAATGCTGGAAGTGCCACTTCGCCTGCAGCGATAAAGTCTGTCAAATCAGAATCTGGCATCAATGCCGGAAGCGCATATAGTGAGGTTCTGTACGACAGGTACTGGAGTGTCACTTGTGCTTCTAGCCCTAGTCCAATGAAATAAAGAAGAGAGGCTTTGAAAGTCACTTCATGTTCAACATCATCAAAGAGACTCAGATACGATTTTAGACCATCTGGTGTGAGATCAGTACTTAATTCTCGAAAACCAGCTTGACCAAACTTTCCTATATAGGCATTTGGACTTGATGGGAAATATGTAGTTCCGACTCCCAATAACTTGTCACGCACCATAGGGCCGAGTTGATTATCGATAGATGAAGATGGAGAAGACAGAGGTAAGAATGTGTTTAAAATATAGTAACGATTTGACCATGCGGCAAGCAGTAAGGTATATGATATCGTTGAATAGTTACCCCGACCATCAATTGGGTAACTGAAATTTTCCCCAAAAGATCCAACACCTGGATCAATGATTGTAGCAGTGGTTGAAGTGTCATTATACCCAACAACCAAAATACCATGAGCTCCACCGGATAGTTCCTGTTCTCTCAAAATGTCATAATCAGAGGTTGGAAGAAACATTGGATCAACGCTAATTAGAACTGGGTAACCACTATCAATGGTTGCGCGCATGAGACTCATTGCTTCTGTTTGACCATCAATAATGCCAATGTTAATACCTTGACTCTGATAGACCTGAACAGTTTGTTCTAAATCAGGAATTTCTGTTCCTAAGTAGAGAGTATAGTTAACTCCATAGAGGTCAGCAAGAAATTCAGTTGGCTCAACTTGTGTGAGCAGAGCTCCTGGAAACAGCAAGAAAGCGTCATCATATCGGAAATACGCAAAAGAGAAACCTATTGTTGAGGCCGCAAAGACATCGTAAAGATCCACATCAACACCAGCATATTGCATAGCCATTGCTGTGGCAGCCCACGAACAAAACCCGTTGATCTCTTGCCATACATAGTCCTGACTTGGTAGTAGAGACTCAGCAGAGGGACTGAATGCAGATTGAGGTGCAGTCGCACCTTGAGCAACTACAGGAACAAGAAGCAACATGACAAATACGAGAACTGCAACTGATGCGGATTTCATGCGAGTCATCTCTTTGCCAATCTTTGTGAGATTAATCATAAGGGTGTCGATAGGTCTCAAGTTGAACTAGGTTAAGCAACAAGAGTATTTTTATCAGGGCACATTAGTGATGACCGCCCTTTTGTTCGCAACCATCTTCTTGAACTCAAAGAGGACTATGGGAGCCGCACTCGCCGTTATGTTCTTGATGTTCTTCATCGGATCATTCTGGGAGTATCTTCCTGAGGCTTACCAGAACATCCAGTATGTCAGCACTTGGTTCTGTCTTAACACGTTAGATTTGTTCGGTAATGGAATCTTTGATGACTTCCTGAGAGACATCTTCGTTTTGGGAGGAGTCAATGTAGTTCTCATCATCGCTAGTCTACTCATCTTCCGTCGTCGGGATATCCCAGTCTAAACATACGGTATGCTGATGTATTATCAAATCAGTATTTCTGAATGTTATTCCGAGATTGATATGTCAATCAAGGAGCTTAATGCTGAGAATTTCTTAAGACCCTTGAAAAAGTAGAGTGATAAAATGAGTGAGGATTCAGAATCCCCAACCGAATCCAACATGGTCAGATAAATGAGATAATCAGAGATTTTGTGTGAATGCGAACGATGACCATGTGTCTACAAACAGTTGCTTTCGCTAAGGCATGATGCCGATACACGTATACATTGACCAAATGTTTAGAAAATTAATATAGAATTGTATTTATTCGATACATGTAAGAAAAATAAAAAGTGCCAGGATTCCATAAAGACCACAATTGAACCTTAACCGCTGAAAGCCATTTGGTTTATATTCATCTTGGAATAGAAGACCTTGGAATGTTCACCTAAGAGGGAATATTCACCCAGGAGGTTTCGTAAAATGGTAGATGAGATAACAGCAGAAGTTACACCCATGTCAGTTGGTAAGATGTCTTTGTTTAAGGCATCAGGAAAAATCAACTCCGAGAATATCTCAGAATTCATGTCTGATGACATTACAATCAAAAGCATTGTCAAAAAACTTGAGGACATGGGCTTTAGGATACTGTACAAAGGAAGGTTAACAATAATAGTATCAGGTCCCAAGGACCTACATGAAGACGTCTTCAAGACAACGTTTCGAAAGAAATCGCGTGACGTCTTTGAAGGTGTCGAAAAAATCACAAAGAAGATGTCGTTCTTCGAAGGACCACGAGGAAAAAATGTGTTTGATGCACCACATGGTTTAAAGGATATTGTGGAAGGTGTGGTTTATCCAAAACCTCCGATTTTCTTCGAATCACCACTCCCGCCATCGGTTAATTATCACCATTTAGATGTTCCAGCGGATGTTGAGATGGTTATGAATGCAAGCCGGGTTCATCGGGTTGGTACCACTGGAAAAGGGGTGAAGATTGCAATGCCCGATACCGGGTTCTACAGGCACCCCTATTTCAGGAGAAGGGGGTATAGGCTTAATGTTGTGTTGTCTCCTGACGCTACTAATGTTAACACTGACGATTACGGTCATGGTACAGGAGAAGTAGCGAACATTTTTGCTACAGCTCCAGATGCAAAGGTAGTTGGTATCAAGATGGGCGCCAGTCCCACACTAGCCTTCAACACAGCTGTTGATCAGTCACCAGATATTATTACGTGCAGCTGGGGATATGATCTTAGGGGTAAGACAACACTACCAGCAGAGCATGCAAACCTAGAGGCTGCTGTTGCCAGTGCCGTTGCAGATGGTATTGTAGTGTGTTTTTCTGCAGGAAATGGTCATATTGCGTTTCCCGCTATGCATCCGGATGTAATAGCTGTTGGTGGAGTACATTGTGATCAAAATATGAATTTGCAAGCATCCAATTACGCATCAAGCTTTCAAAGTCAGATCTACTCGGTCAATGGTTCTCCAAGAGATGTTCCTGATATCTGTGGGCTAGTAGGACTGACTCCAGAGGGAATTTATATCATGCTTCCACAGCAGGCGAGTTCAACAATTGATGTCGGGAAGTCAAACGATAACTTCCCTGATGGTGATGAGACAGCGTCAAATGATGGGTGGGCTGCTTTCAGTGGAACATCAGCAGCAAGTCCTCAAGTTGCAGGAGTTTGTTCACTCCTACTCCAAAGATGTAGTAGGTTAACCCCTAGAGCAATTAAACGCATCCTTAGAAGAACAGCAACAGACGTTACCCAAGGACAAACAAATACAAATGCTGGTGGAGCTGACGTCGCTGCAGTTGGTCCTGATTTGGCAACAGGAACTGGTCTAGTAAATGCCGCTCGTGCACACTTCCTTGCTGCGTGGCGTTGCAGAATTATTGGCCCGATATCTATTCCAGTGCCCATTCATCAACCTATCCCTCAACCAATTCCGGTCCCAGGACCAATCCCAATTCCAGGACCAATTCCCGATCCTATTCCAAGAGAATTGGAAGAGCAAATTGAAGAGCTCGAAGACATGTTGCTTTCGGAAATGGACGAATAATAAAAGCTGATGACGAAATTAATATTGCTTCAAAACAATAATGTACACGAAAAGCAAGAGAGTAAAGAGTGCAGGAAAAATGGAGCTTACAGCAGATGTGATACTGAATACTCCAAGTGGAGTAACCATACTTGACGTTAAAGGCAGTGTTACTTCGGAAAACGTAAAGGAATACCAACCGTCGAAAACGACCATCCTAGCAGCAAGCAACCTACTTGAAAGCTATGGCTTTACAGTAGTATCAATAACGAAAACAGGGCTAATCATTAAAGGTGAAAAGAACCTATTCGAGAAGAAATTCTCAATGGTGCTTACAAGAACTGGCGAAAGGGTTATGGGTCAATCAGGAGAGTATTTCAGAAGTGATCGGGCACCGAAGATACCCGCAGATCTAGCACAACATGTGAAAGCCATAATCCTACCAGAACCTCCAACATTCTTTCCATAGAACAAATCTCAAGAATTTAACCAGAAAGCAATGTTTATCCGTTTGATTAGTAGAGAGTGCTAGGAGTGCAGTTTTGTTGAACTATCACTTGGTCTTAACTCGAAAATGCAATCTCAACTGCGTATATTGTCACAGCGGAGAAGTGACTGGACCAGACACGGAGATACAATACTCGATTGATGATTTGGCTGCTTTCCTTGAAAAAGACGAGGACATTCAACTCATGCTCTATGGAGGAGAACCAACCCTTAGAACACCGCTCATCATTGATCTCATGGAGCGTTTCCCTACTGCCCGATTCATGCTTCAGACCAATGCGCTTCTCTTGAACAAACTACCAGTAGATTATGTGAAACGCTTTCACTCTATTCTGGTCTCCATTGATGGCCCTCAAGTGATAACAGACGGGTATAGATCTGATGGAGTTTATCGTAAAGTAATCAACAATGTACAATGGCTCCACGAGATTGGATTTGTGGAGGACATTGTTGCGAGAATGGTGGTTTCACAACAGACTAATATCTACAAAGATGTTCGTCATCTTCTGAACCTTGACTCTTCTTTCAATCACGTTCATTGGCAATTGAATGTAATTTGGGATGCTGAAGGTAACTGGACCGATTTTGATCGCTGGGTGAAAGAGTCTATAATCCGGGAATCACACGATTGATAGAAGAGTGATCGCAAAAATGGAGAATGGAGTGGTCGACGGAATCGTGCCCTTCATGCCACTGATGTACACACTGATCACCGGTGAAAGTTCCGAGATGAGATGAGGGTCGGGACTTGATACATTCGCAATTCACGTTGTGGGAAGCATTGGAGTTTGTCCAATCTCTCCTGAATGGGATTTCTCTATCGTGGGCAATATCTGAGACGCAAAACCTACTGAACTGAAGGATTGCGTGAGAGTGGAAGAACCTTGCCCAAGTTGAGAGGAGTTTGGAATTTGTGGTGGTCGATGTCTCTTGCGAAAAAGCACAAACTTTGGGGGGATGAGGGTTTTGAGAAAATATGTGACATCACACGACACCTCATCAACGAGCTTAGACGTCAAGCTCCTAAAGTAAAGGAGATAATTGAGTCTGGACTAATATCCATTGATGAACTGAATTATCCAGACTATAACAATGGTTGTGAAATTATTCCTTAGCTATGTAGCATTGGAAACGCACATAACCACTTTCCGGACTATGGAGAATCATGACATCCACACGTGAAATCCTTCAGGCTTTGGCATCTGGAGAAATATCAATAAACGAGGCAGAAAAAGCCCTTAGAATGCATGCACTTGGTGAAGTCGGCAACATTGGCATGCTTGATGGTAATAGACATGAACGTAGTGGCGTTCCAGAAGTTGTGTTTGCAGAAACTAAAGCCATTGATTATCTAATCAGTATTACCAAAGTCATGGTTGAGAAAAACGATGTCGTCTTGCTCACAAGGATGAACCATGAAAAACTCGAGGCAGTAAAGAGCGCATATCCCGACTTGATTCATGAGGTTTCAGGAAAGGAAGACCACCTTACAGTCTTAGTTCATACAAAGGATTGGTCAGACCCGCCATCCAGGGGAAAAATCGCGATAATGACAGCAGGAACTTCAGACATCACTTATGCCTACGAGGCGGTAGCTGTTGCTCGCTTAATGGGTGTCAAGGCATTTACTT
>SOKL01000346.1 GCA_004376265.1 Candidatus Thorarchaeota archaeon | reverse complement strand
TTACAACGGTGTGTTTCATAATTATGTTCAGTATCTTACAGTCATTATGAACTGTATTTACTGGACGAACAAATATCCTCGACTAATATCAAAGGATTTCATTCGTGAACACTGGAAAGAAGAATCCCGCAAACTGCGTGCAATAGGTGACATTTCTTGTGATGTAGGTGGTGCCATTGAGTTCACACTCGATTGCACAACTCCTGCTGACCCAGCATTTGTCTATCTCATCAACGAAGATCGAGCCGAACTTGGTGTAAAAGGCGATGGTCCAGTAATCATGGCAGTCGATAATCTACCATGTGAACTTCCACGTGAATCATCTGCATCATTCGGTGAAACCTTACTTGATTTCATACCCCCACTTGCCAAGGCAGATTTCAAAGCATCATTCGAAGAACTAGACTTACCTAGAGAAATCAAAGATGCTATCATTGTATACCGCGGAGAACTAACAAAGAAATACGAATATCTCAATCAATATCTGAATTAGGGAGACATAAACAATGAAGAAAGTGCTATGTTTGGGCGCCGGGCTTGTAGCCCGTCCGTTTATCCACTATCTTAGCGAACATGGCTTCCATGTAGTGGTTGCCAGTAGGACCAAAAGTAAAGCTGAAAGATTGATAGAAGGCTGTGAGAATGCTGAAGCTGTTGCTTTCAATATTGCCACAGACGACAAGCTTCTTGAAGATTTAATCACCAAAGTTGATCTTGTTTGCTCTTTACTTCCATACACATTTCATGTCAAGGCTGCTAAAGTTGCAATCAAACACAAGAAGTCATTCTGTACCACATCATACATTTCAGATGAGATGAAAGCATTAGAAGATGATGCAAAGAAAGCAGGAATCATACTCTTGAATGAGTGTGGAGTTGACCCTGGCATTGATCATATGAGTGCGATGCAGATAATCGATTATGTACATAATAACAATGGCAAAATTGTTAGTTTCACATCTTTCACAGGTGGTCTTCCTGCACCTGACGCAAATAATAACCCCTATGGATACAAACTCTCTTGGAGTCCTCGAGGAGTGTTGCTTGCCGGAAGAAATGATGCACACTTTCTACGTGATGGGCAAGAAGTCAAAATTCCAGGGGCTGACTTGTTTCAGAACTGTGAACCTATGGAGGTTCCCGGAATGGGTACATTCGAGGGTTATCCGAACCGAGATAGTATGTCCTATATCAACATCTACAATATTTCAGAAACCAAAACAATGCTCAGAGGAACCTTCAGGAATACAGGATGGTGCGAAACTCTCGACAAGATTGCAGATTTAGGCCTACTCAATTTAGAAGAACGGTTTCTAAGTGATATGACATATGCTGACATGATGCGAGATCTGACATCAACTGGAGAAGGCAATCTAAAAGAAGCAGTTGCAAAGTTCTGTAAGATTGACACCAACAACGAAATCATCTCACGATTAGAATGGCTTGGGTTGTTTGAAGAAAACAAGATACCTCCCAAAACAAACACTCGACTTGATGCATTATGCATTCTTTTCGAGGAGAAAATGAATTATGCACCTGGAGAACGTGACATGCTAATCATGCACCACGAATTCATTGCTGAATATCCAGACAAGAAACAGAAGATAACATCAACAATGATTGATTACGGCATACCCAATGGGGATAGTTCCATGTCAAGAACAGTTGCTCTTCCTGTTGCTATTGCTAGCAGAATGATACTCGAAGGACGAATCAATCTAACAGGAGTCCATCGTCCTATCATTCCTGAAATCTATGAACCGATTCTAGAAGAACTAGCTACACTAAACATTTCTCTTGAAGAACACACCTTTGATTTGTAATCCAATAATACAAGGAATTTCCTATGCAGAAGAGTATTCAGCTAATCTTGGACTCGTACTTGAATAGCTGCTAAGAGCTCTTCTGCTCTTTCTGTTTCTCTCAAAACTTCTTTCACTTCTGTCTTGAGACGATAGGTATACCCTGATCTATTTCCATAACGCTCAAGGTGACCCTTACTATTATTCCACATTCGTGCAAGATATGTAGATGCTGTACTCTTTGGAAGATTTTCAACGAATGAATCTTCATAAATCTCTGCAACATCAAGAGAAGAGAATTTTCCATGCTTGAAAGATGCGTATATAATCACCTGCATCTTCTCATAGTTGCTCATGGACTCTAATCGAGTTTCATCAAGGACTACTTCTGAAATTTCATCAACAATTTCTTCAAAGGTGCATCCTGTGCTTGTTTCAAGGAATACCTTGAACTTGGCAAACATCTCTTCAACACTGCCACCTTTGACTTGAAAACTAGACTCTTCTCCCATTGTTTCATCTGACACAAGAATCTTGAAATCAAAAGGAGCTTCTGTTAGCGATAGGATCTTCTTGAATCTATTAAGTGCCTCACTTGGATTCACATACTTACACTGGAAAATCTCACGAAGTCCTGGAGCTGAACTATAGGTGAATTCATAGACATAATTTGTTCGTTTTCCATCGTTCAAATATTTCACCTTTTGATAGTTCTTTTTTCAACTATCTTATTCACATCAATATAGTATTATCATCCAAATAAGTGTGAGTATGTGAATTGAATATACGTAGATAAGAGCTACATAGGACGTCTGCACAGATATAGAACACGTCCGCTCAGTTTTTCGTGTGATCACGTCCTGTACATCCTCATAAACAGTAAAAAAGCATTATGAACCGCTTATTCACAAAAATAAGATATTTCTCCATCCTGTTCACTATTCACAGTTTTATGTAGTGTGTGAATGAGCCAGTAAGCATTTCATATGTCTACTTACTTAGTTCCACTGGAAACGGAGGGGTGTGTCTATTCACAAGGATAAGAAGTCATATCGAAGCCGAATATCTCTCAAGAAGCAATCAAAAGCCTGCTTTCCACAGAGTATTCACAATATTGGCGCCATTCACAACAACAATCTGTGAACTTGTATTT
>SOKL01000142.1 GCA_004376265.1 Candidatus Thorarchaeota archaeon | reverse complement strand
GGGGCCATCCTAGGGAGTTACCTTCTGCCCCTTCTCCGGAAAGGCCAGTCTATTTGAACCATCTCTTCCGGGAATCCTAATTTTGCTAGCACGCCTTGGATAACAACTCGATGATCTCCTTGGAGGTCAACGGTCCCATGCTTGGCCGCTCCACCACAAGCAAGCTTGCCTTTCAATTTCGTGGCCAAATCACCGAGGTCGATATTCTTATCAAATCCTTCCACCACAGTTGTGAGCCGCCCCCATTTTCGCCTAGATATAGTCACAGTAATCCTCGCCTCTTCCTGTGCTATGGTCTCACAGACACACAGGTCCTGAGGCAATCCGCAATTCGGACAAATTCCGCCTTCGTCAACACTCACTTAGCAATATACTCCTTACTTTTGACACTTCACTTAGTGCCGAGGGAGGATGTGTTCGTGACGCCATATAAGTCCTATGAGTTATGCCAAAATTCATCTCTAGCAACAGTAAAGAACCAGCTGATGAATACTAAACTCGTCAATCATGAAGAGTCGAATACTGATTGTTGATGCGCTCAGTGCGGGGTCTGGTCAAAGAAGCAGTTCGCGTGACTCAATAGGCTGTGGTCCTCGCTCGGTAGCAGGTGTCTTTGAGAAGAATAATCTAGAGTGCAGAATTCATAGAGTGGAAGATGTTCTAACCAAGAGAGGTTTTCTACGTAGATTCGACCACTTAGCAATCAGTGCAATGACGATGGATCTAGTGGCTACTCAGAAGGTAGTTCGATTATGGCGTCAGTTTCATCCAAAAGGCAAGGTGATTATTGGAGGTCCAATTGCAGCAGAACCAACTATGATTCTCAACGAGATCAAACTTGATGTTGTGGTCATTGGTGAGGGTGAAGCTACACTTGAAAATCTATTGCAGCAAGATTTTCTTGAGGATGCTGCTTCGCTATCAGAAATCCCCGGTATTGCATTCAACAAATCTGGAGTACCCCATGTTACTGAATCACGTAGTCGGCTCTCTTTGCGTGAGATTTCAGAAGACTATTTTCCATCAACCGTGAGGATTGTGGACTACCCTACATATCAAGCAAGTAAGGTCTATGTTGAGATACTTCGTGGGTGTTCAAATTTCAATCGGACCAAACACACTCTTCCTGATGGACGAGAATGCACTGATTGTGATAACTGCGATTCTGAGAACCCATCAATACGTATAGATTGTCCTGAGACCATTCCTCCTGGATGTGGATTCTGTAGTGTTCCAGGTACTTGGGGTTCTCCAAGGAGCCGATCAACAAATTCCATCGTCAGAGAGGTGAGAGAGTTAGTTGACCTTGGAGTTCATAGAATAGTTCTGGAGGCTCCAGGGTTCTTAGATTACATGCGTGGTGAAGAACCGTTGACTGATCCCTGTCATCCTCCTGCAAACTTGGTTGCAATACAGGGGCTTCTAGACCAGCTAAATTCTCTGCAGCAAGTTAAGGATGGTTCAGTACATATTGCAATCGAGAACATGAAGGCCTGTCTGTTTACAGAAGAGGTAGCCAAGACACTATCAGAATCAATGATCTCTAGTTCCCCAAATATCGGTCTGGAAACCGGGTCGGATTACCATATGAAGCAGATTGGGAAGTGTGGAAATCCAGGTGATGTCATCCGCGCAGTCAACATTGCTCGGGAATATGGAATGAAACCATTTGTGTACCTAATTTACGGTCTCCCCGGTGAGAACGAAGAAACCACTGATCAATCCATAAAGATGATGAGAGAAGCTAGTGAATCAGGTGCTGAGAGAATAATTCTCTATGGCTTTCGTGCGCTCCCAGGTTCTGCATTTGCTGATTTTCCTGAATCATCTACAAAGGATGAACATGGAATTAGACTTCGTAAGGAAGCAGAC
Source organism: Candidatus Thorarchaeota archaeon (assembly GCA_004376265.1). GTDB lineage: Archaea > Asgardarchaeota > Thorarchaeia > Thorarchaeales > Thorarchaeaceae > SMTZ1-45. Next base: position 1,120 of record SOKL01000142.1, on the reverse strand, counting down.
AAGATCAATCGCGAGAAAAAAGAACAATACTTAGGAACCACTGTTCGGGGAATCGCTGCTGAACCTTCAAGGACCCACCACGGATTCACCATGGTCTATCCTCTTGGAGAAGGTCCACTCATGACAGTTCATGGTGGATTCTCATCAGGTACTTTACTATTTGTTCGAATCAAGGATGTGTTGAGCAGTGGACTTGTTGCTGGAGAAGTTGTTCAAGAATCTATAGAGTGAGTTAAAAGTGATATGAACAGAAAAAAGGAAGCAACGAAGAAGGAAACACCTCAATCTGGACCAGAAGCTCCTGCAAACCTTGAAGCAAATGCACGTGCGTATTTCAATAATGCAGAATCATTTCGAAAGAAGCACCAACAGAGAAGTATGGCAAAAGCATACGAAAAGGCATTGGAGCTGGGTAGGGCTAGTGAAACACCAGATGGTTTAGCTATAGCGGCAGAGGCAGCTCTTTACCTTGGCCACCGAGCCAAGACTAGGGACGCTTGGAGCATGGCAATGGGGATGTATAGAGAATCCGTTGTTCTAGGTCGAAAATCAGGGACCCCAGATGGTTTCTATGCTGCTGCAAGAGCTTCCTGGAACCTTGGCAATACCTTAGAAGAAGCTGGTATGGAGGGTCTCGAGGAAGCCTTCCGCGAAACGATTCAACTCGGTCGAGATTCAAAGTTACCTGATGCACTCGAGGTCGCAGCTAAAGCCGCATTCAATCTCGCTGGAAACTTGGAATCCGAAGAGGAATCTGAAGTTTGGCGGGAAGCTATCGAACTCGGAAAGGCTAGTGGAACAGAGGATGGAATGCATGTCGCTGAAAGGGCCCAGCATTACTTGACTCTCTATCTTGACGATGCGAATAAGGTCGATGCTGAAGAGCGTGATAGAAAATAACAGGATACTCTCTGAAGAGGAAACGCACGGTCTGATTTGATGACAGGAATTACATTTGCTTCACTTTTGATATGGTTAAACTAAACCGGACTGTTTCATCTCTCTTTATTAACGAACCTGACCTCTCCCCATCTCAAATCCAACCATCTCGACCTCATTGGGTGGGAATATCCTGATTACAAGGAGTGGAAGCAGAACAACCAGTACTGGATCTACACTA
>SOKL01000080.1 GCA_004376265.1 Candidatus Thorarchaeota archaeon | reverse complement strand
GATTGATATCTTACCATCTGTCGGATACTCAAATACTTCTACTTTCGCGTCTGAAACAGACTGGACTGCAGATTTGACATACTCTATAGCTTCTTGAAAGCCCGGACTTCCCTGGATTCTATGAAACGCCGAAATCGACGAAGCATAATCTTTGGCACGGATTCCAGATATTGTGTCTGCAACCGCTTTGATGATTTCATCTGGTAGCATTTTATCCTCTCGCACTTGAAAAAACGGGTGATTTTCTAGCATAAGTAGTCTACGCCTCGTGCGAAAATGGCCTTCTTTAAGAAAAAGCAGAGACCGGAGGTGGATTGCAGCCTCCGGTCACTTTGTGGAAGCGTGTATTTCAGCAATTTTATGGTACAGTAGATTCTGCAGGAATTGGACCGGCTGGTGGTCGAGCACCAAGCTCTGTATCAAGAAGGAGTAATGCAGGAATCGAGTCCGAAATCAACTTGAGTTTGTCCCGGATTCCCATCGTGTTAGCCTCCTCTTCAGTCTGCTCGTTGTAAAACCAGTTCAGCATTGATTGTGTAGATCTATCACCCAATCTATCAGCGATGTCTCCAATCTTGTAGATTCTCCCTGTGACAACGGTTTCGTGGTGATATGCGTCTGCAAAGACCTCGTAGGCTGATTCCCAGTCTGTCTTTGGAGCAGCGATCTGTTTCATCACAACTCTTGCTCCACGCTCAGTGAGATGTCTGTAGAATCTCATTGCGTGAGCGAACTCTTCTTGGTATTGTACCTCCATCCAATGAGCCATACCGTTGAGGTTTTGCTCCTCAAACCAAGTTCCCATTGATAGATAGATGAAAGCACTATATAATTCAAAATTCAGTTGATCGTTAATTGCACCAACTAGCTCCTTGTTTATCTCCATGATTATTGCACCTCAACTTATGCGTTGATATTCTCAACCTTAGTTGAACTGAGTTCACGATAGCTAACTTTTTGTCTTTAAACTTTCGGTAGGACGTTGAAAACAATCACTCAAGCTTGTCTTACGAACCTTTTTTTGAAAGCAAACGGTTTATGGACTCTGTATATCACGCGGAGTGAACAATAGATGGCGCTACAAGATCTCACACTATTGACGTTAATGTTTGAGTTTGTTCCACCTTTGGTGGTTTCACTTGTCTATCTCATCTTCTTTGGTAAGAGGAAGAGCAAGTTCATTGAAGCATTCATCGTTTTGATGTACTTGAAGACTATTTCATTCTTCGTTCTCAACATAGCAATATCAGGCGTTGGTGTTGGAGGAAGCTTCGATTCAAGTGTTAATACACCGATTCTTTCATGGCTTCTTCTCACTGACATGCTGTTCCAGTTCGTCACATCATTACAGGAATACATGATCTGGGTGATGGTTTCGTTCTTTGCCGTCCTCTTTGGAATGCTCGTACTTGCAGTCAAACTGGCTCTTCAAGATCCTTTGAAAATGAGGTTCGGCAATCTCATTCGAAGGATTACTCAACGTCAACCAGAGAGTGATGGATACACTGGATTTCGAGATCGCGTTGCTAACATCACGTTCGAGGGTGTTGAACCCCAGCCACTAAATCCCGAAGTGCAGGCCCGAGCATGGAGAGACGCGTGGAAAGACTATCTCATAATCGGATTAGCAACACTGGTTCCTTCCATCTCTATCTATGTTGGAAGTCTACCCTCTTTCATTATCCTCAAGACAGACCCTGGATCATACATCCCGCCTGACATTTATTTACTGAATGTCCTCATCTTTGTAATCTGGATCTATCGCTTTGGGTATCCCGCATCTAACAGGATAGCTAAGGGTGCCGGTCTCCGTCTTGGTAACCGAGATATCGGTGGCGAGATGATGCGTGGAGTTCTAGGTTGGTTCTTCAGACTTAATATTCTCATAACAGTAGGTTTCTTAGGACTACAGACCTTTCAGGCAATCAGCTCAGGTGTCCCAAATATTGCAAGCATCATGATTGAATACTACATTCTAGGTTTGGTCTATGCTGTTCCCCCAATCATTTTTGCGATTCTGATAATGCCATTAGTCGAGGACTTTGCTGTTGTACTCTACAAGAAACTATTCGATTCCCTCACCCAAGCAAAGTCGAAAGTATCGGAAATTAGCATGGGTGGAGCAGTTAAGAACCTTGGTGCAAGCGTAGGTACTGGTCTAGTTGTCGCAGGTGCGTTCGTTGCAGCAGTCTTTGCCACGACAATGAATTATGCCATCGAACACGGTTTATTCCGATTCTTCCCAGGGGAAGTTGATAATGAGTTCATTGAAAATGCACTAAGCAATCCTTTAAGCAATATTGAGATGATGGGTGAAACAATCTGGTTGCTGATGATACTCGCAATACCATTCGCTATGATTATCGTGCTTGGTATAATCGGTCATCAAGTGAGAAAACGCTCCAAGGGTGGTATTGAATCATTTGCTCTTTTCTCTGGTGTGACGCTCGTAGTGTCTACAAATATCTTCATTCTACCAGATTTGGACTATATCGTGAGTGTCCTATTGACTCCTGCAACATATGCAGGAGAGGTCTTTAACAGACTTAGACCTTTTCTGGTTATTCCAACAGCTGACCAACAGCTATATCGTTTAGCCTCACAATTCATCATCAACATTCCAATCTTCGTCTTCTCCACTCTTTTTATCATGTACTTCTTCAAATATAGAGAGAGTTGGAATGAAACCATCGGTGAGATCTCAGGGCCTCTATTGAATGTCAAGAAACGTGACATAAAACAATCAGCGTTGATGTTCTTCGGAGGACTTGTGATAGCGATTTTTGGGATTTGGGGATTCTCGATTGCATTCAACAATCCGGGTTATTTCCAAGATTTGTTGATTGGTCTTTTAGAAAAGATTGGCAGTCCTGATGGTCTAGAAGGAGTCCTTCCGCCCCCCGTAGACTTCCTATCTAGAGCCCAACCACTAGGCTGGTTTGTTGTATTTGCAGAACACAACATGATTGGAAAGTTAAATATACATATTATTGGTGCGAA
>SOKL01000247.1 GCA_004376265.1 Candidatus Thorarchaeota archaeon | reverse complement strand
CATGCTCATTGCAATAATGAAGATAATTGTTGTCCATTCAATCTCGGCAATCAAAACCTCAAAAGGGTGAGGGTCCACAATGGGAAGTATCCCGATATACCAAGCCATCCATAACACAAACCCTGCAAGGGACATCCCCAGTAGTGCCATGGCGGTACGGTTCACTTTCTCGGTAGATATGAGGACGTACGTTCCGATAAAGACAACAATGATTGCTCCTGCCGTGCTGTGGAAGGAAATTGTCAGAACCATTGCAATAGCGGTCATAAGTAGAACACCAATTGCGGCGATGACTTCCCATCCTGGCTTCTTCATTGTTGCATCATCTCGTTCTATTCTCTTTAGTCACAAAAGTGGAACAAAGTTCTTTATGATTCTCCTACTCATTAATGTGTCGAGTCAATTCCTGAGGCAAGTAGGGACGCTTAGCATATATGGGTCCTTTCACAAAGTCGCCTCACCTCGGAGTGGTTGAATTGAGTCTTCCAAAAGGGAATTACTTGGAGAACAGAGTTATGTCCTACCAAATCCTTGATATTGTTAAATCCGAGTAGCGAATTGAAGGGGATGAACAATGACGAACCGTATTATTGCCCAAGCGTCAGAAGAAGCCGACCTTTCTCAGGTCAAAACGGTTTCAGATCAAGCTGAGATTACAGACACATACGCTTTGTATCTGGATGATGAGAGCCATTCTTTTGTTGGTAAGGCTGACAAAATTATCTTTCCATCAAATGAAGCAGAAATTGCAACGATCATGAAGAACGCCTTTGATGAAGGAATCCCTGTTACAATTCAAGGTGGACGTACTGGTCTAACAGGTGCTGCAGTTCCTCTAGGTGGGATTGCACTGAATCTTGAGAAACTCACAGAACTGAACTATATGTTGTACGACGCTTCTGAGGGACTCTACTCAATTTCTGCAGAGGTCGGAGTCACACTGGAGGACCTAGTCAGTGCTGTAGAATCAAAGAACCTAGACAAGTTACAGGGCAAGGGTACTGCAGAACAACAGAAGGCTTTGGAGCAATTTCTTGGTGAAGCGGATACATTCACTTTTCCAGTTGACCCAACAGAGATGAGTGCGTGGCTTGGAGGAATCGTTGCTTGTAATGCATCAGGTGCGAAGACGTTTAAATACGGTGCGGTGAGACCTTGGGTCTGCCGTCTTCGCGTTGTCCTTGCGAACGGTGAGATCTTGGACATTGAGCGCGGAAAAGTCAAGGCTGACAATGGAACGTTCGTCATTGTCCTCAGTGACGGTGGTGAGGTTGAGATCACAATTCCTACCTACACTATGCCAAAGACGAAGAACGCAGCAGGACTCTTTGCAGAACCAGATATGGACCTCATTGACCTCTTTGTAGGCTCAGAGGGAATCCTGGGAATAATCACAGAGGTCGAACTGGGTCTAGTCACGCTTGAAGAAAATATCATGACCGTTATGGCTTTCTTCCCCAGCATAGATGATGCTGTCAACTTCGTATACGATGTCCGTGCTCCAGATTCCCCCATCAAGATGGATTTCATGGAATATTTCGGAACACATGCCATTGATATGATAAAGGAGAAGGCTAGTGGTGCTGGAATTAAGGTCCCTGTTCTAAAGGATGACACCAAGGCAATTGTCTTCTTTGAGTTCTCATTCACAGAGGAGAATATGGAAGAGATGGTCATGGGTCTAGAGGAAATCCTCATGAAGAACAATACATCGTCTGAGTCGAGCTGGGCTGGAATGGATCGTTCTGAACTGGCGAAAATGAAGACAGTACGACATTTTGTACCAGAAACTGTCAATGGTATTATTGCTCAGAGGAAAGCACAGTATTCCGAAATTCACAAGATTGGTACTGACATGGCTGTTCCAGATGATGCGCTCAAAGAGTATCTTGAATACTATATCAAAACCTTAGATGAACAGGGAATGGAATATGTGATGTGGGGCCATATTGGTGACAATCATATACATGTCAATATGCTTCCACGCAATAATGAAGAGGTCCACCAAGGTATGGATAACTACATGACCTTTGCAAAGAGAGCTATCGAACTGGGAGGAACAGTAGCTGCAGAACATGGTATTGGAAAGCTCAAGCGAGCATTCTTGAAGGCTATGTACGGAGAGAGCGGCATAAAAGAGATGCAGGCTGTCAAGAAGGCTCTTGATTCAAAGTGGCTGATTAACAGAGATAATATGATACCTGTACTCACTGAGTGAATCAGATCTGTGCTAGGATCTCAGCCTTTGTCATCTTACCACAGAGATCTGGCTCTTCTTCACATAACTTCTTCAGATCTTGTACTCCAAATAATGACCAGTATTTATGAAGTGCATCTGCAAGTTCTAGGGAATCTTCACCTTGGCATTCTATAATGCAATCCTTTATCCCGGCTGCTAGTTCTTCAATAGAGGTCTTTCTAATCCTCACTCTTGCCCAAAAATCACACTTCTTTCCGCGACAGGGACCCTTGACCATCACACAGAAAGATGCCATATCATAACCTCGTCTGAGTTAGAATCTGCGAAATTTAACATATCTTAAGGATTGTCTTTCGGACGTCGCAATCCTTAGCTTGATATAGGTGACAAACTTTAACCGAAAATCGTCGGTGGGCAATAATGAGCGACAAGGATGAATCATCAAACATCAGCCCGAAAATACGAAACGAGAAACAAACTGTTGAGAAGTTGATTCACCTTTACTGTGAGAAGAAACACAACCCCTCAGGTGGATCACTGTGCTCAAAATGTCATGATCTGTTAGAGTATTCCCACCAAAGATTAGAGCAATGTCGATACCATGAGGACAAACCAACTTGTCGAAAATGCCCAACTCATTGCTACAAACCTAATATGCGCAAGGAAATCCGCCGAGTAATGCGGTTTTCTGGTCCTCGACTTGCATTTCGTGCACCATTGGATTGGATTAAGCACAGGATTCACGACACAAAAGATAGCAAATCAGAAAAAAGGGAATGAGCGGCCACAATGAGAGTGACTCGCTCT
>SOKL01000030.1 GCA_004376265.1 Candidatus Thorarchaeota archaeon | reverse complement strand
GGCCTCTTGCCGTTTCCGGGAAGCTGGGTCTGTAAACATACTCTCTCACACCTACATTCTTACTTTCTCTATTAAGCGGGTACAATTTCTTGCGCAATGTCTAGTCACTATCCAGATTATCAGTTGTACCTTGACCATGTATCGTCGGCTGAAATTGTGCGGAATAACATCACCTCCGGATATCGTGGCATTGGAGGTGAGATGATAATGTCAACCATTCGTAATTGCTACTTCAACAGTTATTCCGAAACCAGCCTGGAGTTAGCTGTCAACGAAGACAATACCGTGGAGCAATGCACATTCAGACAACTGGGTGTGGGAAATCCCGCTTCGAGTCGAGGCATTTTCATTCATCAAGGTATGAAGCTTAACGACCTCAGTATGTCAATCAAACAATGCGAATTTTTTGGATTTGGAATTCATTCCTCTGGATACATTGGCAAGTTACTCATTAACCAATGCTCCATTATTAATAGTATAAACTATGGAGTAAAACTGGATGACATGAATGGTTCTCTTGAGGTAAGTGATAATACAATTATAAACGCCGCTCAATATGGTATAGAAATAAACAGCAATACTCATGGTGTATACATACACCGAAATGTAATCCGTAACTGCATAACTGGTATTGAGGTTCTCAGCAATCAGAACATCATATGTAGCAATGATGCAAGCGAGTGTAGTGTTGGAATCAATCTATCTCCATCAAGCACTGATAGCGAAGTGTACTATAACCGTATCTGGAATAACTCTGTCAATAATGGGCAAGATTCAGGATTTACTAATATCTGGGATGATAATAATTCACGGGGTAACTTTTGGGACGATTATAGTGGTATAGGTGTATACAATGTAAGCGGTATTGCAGAATCAGTTGATCGCTGGCCCGTTGCACTTGAATGGGATCCCCCGCAAATCCAAACAATAAGCCCTATAGTGTTTAATGAAACAGACACCAATAGAGTTGTTCGAGTACATGCGAGCGACCTCACGCCATCGTCCTATTACGTATACGTTAATGAAGAACTCCTTTTTTCAAATAATTGGACTAGTAATGTCATCCTCGTTGATGTATCTCATCTTCAATTTGGTGTGTATAACTTTACAATCGTTCTCTTCGATATGAATAACAACTATGTAATGAAGAGTGTTACGCTGACGATTCTGCAAATCTCTCCAACCACCTCTACTACTGGAACAGGACCTCTTGATAGTACGATACTCTACATCTTAGCAGGTGGTGGAGTGTTGGTCATTCTTATAGCTGTTATTGTGATAATAAAAAGAAGATAGGAGATGATAGCTGACGGAGGTTCGAATCCTCCCGGGGCTACCACTATTTCTCTTCAGGAGGAAGGGTTTCTCCGCTATTGGACATCTGTACTCTGAAAAGTCGCTTCACATGTGAGAGGACCAGCCGTTCTCCGTTCACAAGGACATCAATCTCAACATTGTCCTGAAGGCCAGAGGTTGAGATTTTCTTCTCCAAGACTGCTTGAACCTGGAACACCCCTGCAGGATTGTCCATGGCAACAGTTATTCTCAATGGTTTTTCATCACCGGGTTCCAGTATGACATTATTAATTGCCATAGCTGATACAGAATGGATATCGACCTTACCTTTTTGGAATGGGACTTTTGTGCGACCTTTTGTCATGTCGCAACCATCACCAATTTTGGTAATTCCAGCTTCAAGGGTCAGACATTGTGTATCATCATCATGAGCATATATACCATGGAGAATGAATGAAAGAATGTCAGTGGCTTTGGCTGGATCAGCGTATATGTCCATCAGTTTGGACTCTAAGATAGGAATTGCCAAGTTGATTGAGGCTTGATAGTGCTCATTCCTATGAACCACCATTCCGATATCATGAAGGTATGTCGATGCAAGAACAACTAGACGAGCGTCATCAGTATCACCAATTCCTTCTGCAAGTACATTAGGTCTGAATGTTTCATCAAGAATGTCAAAAACTTTCAAAGCGTTCCACGTAGCCACCTCAGCATGGATTATACCATGATCCGTATAGCCCAATCGCGAAACAGCCATACGATTCGCTGAGCGGAGGTATGATTCAACCTTAGGAGACCCCGTAAGGTATTGATACATCTCGAGGGCGCGTGATTCGCTAGCGAGTAGATCTCGTACGCGAACATTCTCACGTTGTAATACTTCCAAGTTCATTCAAACCACTCTCATGGGGACAGTATGGAACCCGTTCTTGTTTGATAAGAGTTACTAACTGGTCCTGTTTCTTCAACAAAGTGGGGGGAAGGATCTAGAGAAACAAATTGCCTGTCTAGAGTTCCCCAGCCTCTTCCTGTATCGATAACAGGATTCTGTCTGTAGCAGTGGTTGCTTTCTGGATTGTCTTCAGATAATCCTGACGTGACTTCTCGAATGCTGCACGGCTAATCCTCTGCTTTTTCTTTCTGAGAAGGAGTTGACGAAGACCAGCTTTTGCACCCTCAATACGTTCATCTTGGAGCTCGAGCTGTGCTACAAGATCACGGTATTTTGGACCATAACTAATCATATCATCTCTCAGACTTGGTAAGGTGGAATCAATCTCCTCAATCTGTTGCTTCAGGTCTCTCTCTCGAATCATAAACTCGCGTTTCTTGACCTTACCTCTCCTTCGAGCGGCTTCAAGCTTCTCCAGGTCCATACTGAGAGCTGTCTTCCTTGAATAGAGGTTCGCAAACTCAGAGAGAAGATCCGAAGGAGCACCAACCTGTCGCAGTTGTGGGTCGTCGAATTGCTCATCGTCCTTTGGACCAGTTAATTCCTCAGGGAATTCAACCTTTCTACGTGTAACATAGATGAGACCGATAAAACCAACCATCAGAGCAAAGATTGCTGGCCGGGCTGCAGCTCCCATTGTGACCTGATAGACAACCTCGATTGAAACAGGATTTCTTCGTGTTGTGTTGTATGAAATATACCTGAGTGTAGTGTCGAAAATACCGTAGATGGAACGATAATCATCTGAAGCCTCAATTAATGAAACTGAAACAGGCATTACCACATCTATGATGTGTTCACGGATAAACACATCAGCCAGTACAGCCATAGGTAGAGTTAGTTTGTTTCCATTTGCTACTGCTTCCTGATGACTAGAAGCTTGCACCACGTACTCGACTTGGAAGGTGTATTTGAACAAAGACTCGAGACCTAGACTGAACCTATCTGCAATCAGGTTTATCAGGACCCCAGTGGTTTCGTTAAATTCGCCGGCTCCAAGTGTCCGTTGAGACATTGCAAGAACGCCCACCTCATCGTAGATAGTGATGCCAGTGGCATATGCAGGAATAGTGAATATGACGTTGCTTAATGCTCCTGCACCTGTGTTGTCAAGTGAAATCGTTTCCTTGTAGCTCAACCAACCCCACGCATCGACAACAACTGATGTCTTCCGGTCTCCAACAACGTTATTGCTAAAGAGTCGCAATAGCACGCTGAATTCAATCTCTGTGAAGGGGATAATATTATTTTCTTCCGAGTCAGGTATTTCTTCATTGGGGATGAGAGAACCACCTTGTTCGAAACTAAGTGCGAATTCTGCACTCCGAATGACATACGATAAGAGCGGATACTTCAAGAACTCTAGACGATACTCCCATTCCTGGGGATTTGTCAACCAGAAGAGCGAGGTCATGTACGTTGTTGTTTCAAAAGAGTATGACTCCTGGAATCCAACTGGTTCGTGGAAGTATAATTTCCAGTGTAGCATTCCGGTTGAGTCGTCCATTCGTGTGACACGCACCTCATTTCCATCTGTTTCAACTGCATCCATGGACAGGAAATTCCCTGAAAACCTGCCAGGCAAGAATATGTCAATGGAGTTAATTAGTCCAGAACCGTTATTGACGACTGTATATCTGTCGACTATTCGGGAACCAAAGTTTTCGGATGTGACAAATGATCTTACGACATCCACCCTCATTCCTAAGAGAGGTACATATGGAGGATTGACCTCTATGTCAACCGTGGTCAGTGCAAAAACACCTGATGGATCAGATGCGTTGAATGTGATTGTATGTGGACCTTCATCGTAGATGGACATATCCACATTTGCTTCCCACAATTGTGACTGGAAATTATATGTTAGATTGCCCCAATTATCATCATCGTCTATCTTGTAGACTGCAGTCTGAACAAAGTCATCAGTGGCATTGAGTTTCAGTATGGCAACCCACTCAATCACCTCGTCTTGCTCAGGACTCTCAACAATCATTGTAGGTGGAGCGTTCGGGACAAGATTTACCATTGCTGGTTCAGTCCAGTATGTATGTTGGACTGGTAGTCCATTCAGTTCCTCATTTATACCGAACATGAAGACAAATGGAAATTGGATGTCAGTGCTATTGAAGAGTGAAATATCATTGACATCGGTACTATTCAAGAAGATTGCATACTCAAGTTGTGTGTAAGTGCCGTTGTCTGAACCATCTGCCTGAAGTATCCTCGATTGATTCAAGTCAGGAAGATGTTGGAATGTACTAGTACCGTACTCATCGCTGTAGACGATATCGCTTTGATCCGCGGGATTGATAACTCTGTCAACACCCTCTCTAAAAATTCTTGTGAGTTTGATTTCGTAGATGAGGTCTTTACCATAGAGTTCGTGAGTTGGCTGGGTGTAAGCCTCTTCCGCAGGAATGATAAAGTGGCGAACTTCTCCAATTCGCATTCCGATGATAGCATCCTTGTACATCTGAAGCGCAGGCAAGTCTTGAACAGGCTCAGTTGAGGCGATGTCTGGAAAGTCACTCTCCTGAATTTCAGAGCCATCTCTAAGACTCAGGATGTAGTGAACTGTGACTGCGTCAGTTGGTAAGACTCTCCAGTAATCTGGTGAATGTGTTACCCCAGGAACATAACCAACAATCACGTCACTATTGTTCAAACCTGCACTTGAGAAACCGTCTGTGTAGTTCTGCCAAGCAAAACCAATCCATCCAGGTGTTAAGGACTCTAGACCAATGAACATCACAGTACCGTTGTGTTCAAGATGTGCAGTAACCTTTGTTACAGGATCCGTATAGCTGAACACATATTCTCGGGGATCGATTATCCCATCTGCTGAGCCGTAGTGATTATCAACATAAGGTATGGATAGATTCCCCTCCGACTCGGCTAGAGATGACCCAAAGTCCTCGCTCTGAGCCAAGTATTCCGGTTCCAAAGTTTCTGAGATAGGACTGACTGCCATAAAGCTACTTGTCACGAACAGGGAAAGTAATAGAATGGTTCCTATCTTTCTATTCAACAGGCTCAATACGAATCACCGTAATATTATTTTGGGGTTCCGTCGAGTGGTTTTAGATTCCACTAGACACTGAATTGTCCGGTCGAGCTTCTGGTTTGTTATTATAGATTTCGGATGTTGAAATCTTGCACAAATTTTGAGATTGTCCGAAAAGGTCAAAACTGAATTGAGTGCAGAAATCATAGGAAGTGACACGTTTTTGATTACTATCCTAATTGCCATACTGATTTCATTTCTGATTGTAATATTGTTCATGCCCGGAGCAATCAGAATGCTTCGAGAGAAAGGAATGATAGGTATTGATGTCCATAAACCGGATAGACCAGAAGTTCCCAAAGGTGGCGGCTTCATAGTCTTGTTTGCGATTGTATCAGGGTTGTTAGTTGCTATGGGAATAACAACCTTTCAAGCTCAAGCAGAAATCCGTGAAGGATTACTTGCAGCCCTGGTATCAATACTCATGGCGGGGATGATAGGGCTACTCGATGACACTTTTGACTTCAAGAATAGGACAAAGGTGGCTCTACCCTTGATTGCTTCAATCCCAATGATTGTCGTCAGTGTCGGAACACCAACAATGACAATCCCTTTCATTGGAACTATCAATTTTGGTGTTTTTTATGCTCTATTGATTGTTCCACTCATGATGACCTTCATTGTGGACTCTACCAATATGTATGGAGGGATGAATGGGCTCGAAGCTGGTCTCGGTATGATCAATGCTTCAGCCATTGTTCTGTATGTCATAATCAGTCCAATAATCAGCGGTCAAGTGATGACGACTGCACTTATTGATTCGGGGACTGTTGCAGCCTCACTTCTTGGGGCCTCTATAGCATTTCTAGTTTTCAATAGATATCCCGCAAAGGTATTGCCTGGTGATGTTGGAAGACTTCCAATTGGAGCTGCAATTGCATCAGCATTAATCCTAGGTAACATGGATAGGTTAGCTATCATAATGTACATGCCATTCTTGATCAACTTCCTTCTCTATTTGGCATACCGTATCTATGTCAAGCGGAATAACATTGACTACGTCAAATTCGCATCTCCAAGAGAAGATGGAACGTTAGAGGTAGTAGGCCCATTCACTATGTATTGGATTTTACCGTACCTATCAAAAAGAGTGACCGAAAAACGGAATGTGCTCTTTCTTATGTTGTTACAAGCAGTGATAGCATTTGGAGCGATTGCGCTTCTTCTCTTTGGATTACCCTTTGAACTGACATTGTTCTAGAGTAATTTATCGGATAGATATGTGTCAACCACATAGTCCATTCCATGCCTGCTAAAGGCCTGTTGTTCAGCTTTGGAACGCATCTGTTTGAACCTGTGAATATGACTCTGCCATACAGGGTCATTGTACCTCACATCCCTAGAGAGTTCATCAAGACGTTTCAAGTCAGCATTGTTCATAGATTCCGTTGGTAGTGCATACTCTGTGATATCCTCAGGAGTGACACCTATCCACTTGGCAGAGGGTATAGTGAGATCTTTGATGTGTGCAGCATTCGCACTTCCACTAGTGATGACCTTTGCAATGTGCATCCCCCAAGGATCACCATCTGTAAAAATGTATACAGGCAATTCAAGTGATGTGTGAAGGTTCCTCATCAGACGTCGTGTTGCTCTGGGAGGCTGACCTCCAAGTTGCACCAGAACAGCACTAAATCGATCCCATGCTCTCGTTTCAATCAATCTGGAGAACATACCACCAGACTCTACAGCTAGAACTATCTTTGCTTCAGAGTCAATGGGTTCCGCTGTCATTAACGCTGGTCCTATAGGCAGACCATCGGGACTAACAGTGAGATCAATCTCTTTTCCTTCATATCCAGAAACCGTGTATCGCATCTTGACCTTGCCATAGATTGAAGAGTGTTCCTCAGGATAAATGCCTAGACTTTCACGGGGAAGGCCGGTGAGACATTCTAGATCAGTAACAATTCTATCGGACTCGGATTGGTTATTGAAGTTGATTCCAAAAGCTTCAGCTGAATAATAGAGATCTCTTAGTGAACTAGTCCGGGATGCTTGTATCAGTTCTTTTGCAAACGCCGCCGCCCAGGTCAATTGAGTAAAGCTTCGCACATGTTTCACGTTACTAGAATCACGTACACTTAGAGATGGACCCAAAACATACTGATTGATAGTATCATCAAATACTATGTTGTTCGTCTTTCTATCAGGAATCTTTAGTGTTGGAAAAGTTTCATCAATGATAGGTTGAAGAATTCGTATGCCCAGGGATTTCAGAGCTTTCTCTGCATCATGCATCAGAATCCACCTCAAAGAGCTTCCGTACAAGATTTTCTGTGGAAGGTATGTTTTCATGGTCAGCAAGAGCTGTACTGAATCTAGCAATTTGTCTGAACGCTTTTGCGAATTCACGCATTTTCTTAGCGTCTCGAGCTGATCGTTGAGATTTTGCAATGGTCTTACTGAACTTCCGTCCGAGTTCCATGAATAGGTGATGTGCATCATTCTCAATTTCAGGGATTGAAGCAATAGATTGTTTTCCTGCAGCCTTGAACGGAATCTTAGTAGAGCAAACATGGACAAACAATCCTACAGGAGCTGCAGTCTGCATGTTGTACCTTGCCCACCTTGTTCTCTTCAAAACTCTCACCAACATATCATCACTCGAATCATAGAGGAGAGGGACTCGGTTCGCAAATCGATAGAGAGTAGGGATATCGGACCTCGGAAAATCATCTCCAGTCGCTAGGACTGCCTCGATTACAAACGGATTGCCTTGCCACTCGCTAGGACCCCTGATTGAATAGTATGCCATTGAGGCGTTGAGAAGAGATGTAACAGAATGTAAGAAATCGTCCTTTCCAATTGGGCTAAGACATTTACTGTCAGGATTTTCAAATCCATCGTAACTACGTAGTGAAGTTCCTAATCGTGCAAGCTCTTCACGCTTGAGTTCTCCCACAATTTGAGAGGGGTTCAGATTCATGAATCTAAGAAATTTTGTTGCAGTTCGAGTGCCAATCTTCTGAAAGGAATCACAGAGGAAGTCATGGAGAGTCTTCTCACAATTTTGTTGGATCAATCTTCGAAGCAACTCAACGTCAGCAGCTCTTGGATGTGGGTGTGAAGTTCTGACTGGAATAGGTAGGGTTTTTGAAAAACCACCAAAGTTTAGATCGACTTTATCATCGATATTGAGGTGGAACTTTGCATGAGGTGTTGATATTGTTGAAAAACGCAGGTAATCAATAATGCGATCTTGAGACCTCTTCAGGTCGCCTTTCAATGTAACAGTGACTGTTGTACCTTCTTCAGAACGAGGTTGGGGCTTTTTTTCTACTACTATTGGCCGATTGTTCACAACATCAACAAGGAGTCGATACAATAATCCATCTGCTCCTTGGGTTCTTGAGTGAACAGACATCGGACTATCTGTTGTAATCTGGCCATAGAGAACTGCCATTGTCACTCCCAGACCAAAAGTACCGCGTTTCTGTCGATTAGAATACTTGCTTCCATAGAGTACACGACCAAAAGCATCGGGCACCTGTTCTGATGGAACTCCAGTTCCATTGTCTGATACTGAAATAGTAACTGTATCTGCCATATCACTTAGAATCTCTATTCCCACAAAGGGGGGGATTTGCGCATCTTCACATGAATCAAGACTGTTTTCAACTAGCTCTCGCACTGTAGAGTAGACAGCCTGTGTTGGATTGCCAAAACCAGCCATCTGCCGGTTTCTGTAGAAAAATTCTGCCGGTGAGATGCTTTCAAAACTGGCAATCGTTGTCTTTTGACGACTCATGTAACTCCTGATTCAATGAACGCTCTATTCATATTAGGGGAGGTATTACATCACTCACAAATCTGTGTCTTCCCAGAGTTCAGCTCTCTGACGGTTCATTGCTCTTCTCATATTTTCCAGACGAGAATATACTGCACTGTGTGGAGCTCCTGATATGAGCATGTCCAAGGCTCTTCGTGCGTAATCTAAACCTGGACTCATCCCAATGATTGAAACTGTTTTTCCGTAGATCGATATCTTAGTTTCTGTTGTCTGTTCAATAACTCTCCTTGTGCGACCGTTCTCACCTATGATACGACCTGCTACTCGTTTTATCTGACTTGGTGAACTTCCAACAACCTCACGTAAAGATACTACAATAAGTTGCATGTCATCATCAATCAGTGAAAGTGCCCTCTTGGGGCTGAATC
The DNA here is from genome assembly GCA_004376265.1 of Candidatus Thorarchaeota archaeon. Lineage (GTDB taxonomy): Archaea > Asgardarchaeota > Thorarchaeia > Thorarchaeales > Thorarchaeaceae > SMTZ1-45. Next base: position 1,425 of record SOKL01000030.1, on the reverse strand, counting down.
CTCGTGCCATCGCGCGTATGATGTCGCGGGCTTTCCAAGCTAGAACTGGGTCTTCAGTGTTTTCAGGAGCGGTGATTGTAACGACACCTTCAGAATTGACCTTAATTTTCACATTCGCTAGCTTCTCAACTCGCTTTCTTACTTTACCATTACGTCCTACAATCACACCAACTCGATCTGTCGGCACTTTGACTGTTTCATGGTATTGCATTATTTATCACCAACTGAGATTATATGTCTAGCAATGACCTCTGGGTCTTCGGTTCTGACACCTAATTTCTTGAAGTAATTGATTACGTTTTGAATGTCACGGAGTAGGTACTTTTTCGCGTTATCATGACCAATAAGAACAGCCTGTGAAACATCGATGATAATTGGCTTACCTAGCCACAAGATGTTGTATTCGCTCAGGTCAGCATGCACAAGACCAGCCTTTGTGTAACCAGTTTCAATCATTCCAATAATCTCATTGAATACTTTCACAGGTGATGGAATCTCAATATTCTTGATTAGGGGTGCAGGGAGATTACTTTCCATATCTCCAATGAATTCCATGACGAGAACATTTCGCTCAATTTCCAGAGGTTTAGGTACTCGGACCCCTGCATCATGATAACGGTGCAAGTTCTTGAATTCCTTCATTGCCCATTGTGGAATTAGCAAACGACTTCGTCTTCCAACCTTCTTGAACCGGGGGTCTCCAACAATATATTCCATCATAAAGTCGGTTTCAGCAGTGGACATCCTGTAGATTTTGACTGCTAGAGGTTTTCCTTCTTCATCCTCAGCACGGTAGACATTGGCTTCCTTTCCAGTACTTATTGAACCATGAAGTGCGCTGATAGTTCCACGACTCAACAGTTTGTACAACGTTTTTACAGTGGGGGGATCAATAACACCCTCAACTACTTTGAACTCGTCAACATCTTTTCTTCGCTTCATCTTTCGGCGATCAAGCTCGGATATGATTTGCTCGTGTTCTTTATCAGCTCGTTTCAAGGGTGAATGCCATCCTAGATTCTTCTATCATATAATCATCTAATAGTAGACATCGTACTCAGAAAAGCCTTGACTTAGTTTCAAAATACCTTCAGGATGCCTTTCTTTTCTAGCCAGTCGATTTCATTGCCTCTGTACCTGTAGACAACGTCGCACTTTTCATCAGTCTGGAAATCCCAAGGTGTGATAAGGACCGTGTCCCCAACACGCATCCAGACTCTCTTCTTCATTCTTCCAGGTATTCTGCCTATTCTGATATTTTGATCTTCGCATCTTACTCGGACTCTATCGAAACCTAGCATCTGGATGATGATTCCAAACATTTCTCCATCATTACGTCTAGGAGTCCTGACTCTTAGTGGTTCATCAGGATTGAACCCTTGTCGTGGTCTTCTACCACCACCACCACGTCTTTTTCTGGACAAC
>SOKL01000125.1 GCA_004376265.1 Candidatus Thorarchaeota archaeon | reverse complement strand
CTACCAGCTTGTTTGGTTTATCTCCCTCGTAATGTTCGCTGTAGCTGCTGGATTCGAAACGATGTCAGAGTTTGTGGGGTGGGATGTTGGTATTTACAGGATCTACATAGTTCTTTCAGCATCCCTGGTGGCTGTCATGGGTGCTGGTGCTTTGTATCTTGTTCTCCAGAAGAATGTCTTCTCACCAAAGATCCTCCTCGCCATTGATGCGATTCTATTAGGCATCATGATATTCTTCGGGTGGACTATGACACTGAGTTCAATTACAGATTACTCAGCAATGGTCTTTGGAGCAATGGAATATACAGTTGCAGGAGCAGTGGTTTATGCCATCTTAATTGCCATTGCATTTCTTATTGGAAGAGATTGGGAGGATAAGAGAAGGAATATCCTTCACGGGCATATCTACTTGGCATACGCCATAATCTTTACACTCTGGATGGCAGCATATGCTGCAGTCGCGCAAGTAACACCCGCAAACTTTGAACCGGGCATCGCAGTTGCCGGTAAAGCTATGGCGCAACACGTTAGAAACTTCTCACCGTTCTTGACAGTCACTGGATCATTTCTACTGATTGGTGTAGCGTTCTTCTCCTTCCTGAAAACAAAGTTCCGATTCAATCTATTGATTGCTTTAGGGGGGCTAGTCATGGCTATTGGAGGGGCTGTTGCAAGATCTGGAGTAGAGTTTGGTCACATCTTGTATCTCGGGGAAGCACTAGGCGTACTGCTCCTCTACAAGGGCTTTGTCGACTCAGATAAAATCATCAAAGCGAGAGAAGAACGGCTCAAAGGAAATGAAGTAATATCAAGTCAGGACACAGAAACATCAGAAGGTTAGCTCTCAGAAACTTTAGTTCGGGAAGAAATCAATTTATAGTTGGATGTTAATACGTGGTAAGTATGAGAATCTACTGGGCAAACGCTCTGTTTTCAGTTGCAGACAGGACCTTCAACGAAACAGCTGTCGAGCGTCTCAAGGCTTCAGGGTATTCTGTCTTCCTTCCACAAGAGGCATTCGGCGATGATACAAATCCGTCTAATGAGAAGATATTCAGAATCGACACTGGTGGAATTCAGTCTAGTGACGCTGTTGTTGCTTGTATAGATCAATTCCCAATTGACAGTGGAGTAGCATGCGAGATTGGCGTGGCGTATGGTTCAAATATTCCTGTAATCGGGCTCTATACTGACTTCAGAGCAAAGCGAGAAGGTCCAGGAAGGATGTACAAGAACCAATATGTAATGGGAGCGATCGAAGCCTTTGGCGAGATAGTATTCAGTGTAGATCAATTGCTGGAAGTCCTTCCAAAATACGACAAATCAGACTAGAATGAATTGTTGAGCGAGGTTTTTAGTCTCTCTTTGAAGCCCTGACTATCCACTTCGAGTTTCTTACGTACCATTTTCCATGCTGCGGCACAATTCGGATAGTCCACACTAAGCATATCGTGAATTACCTCATCGACTTTCGCCCGGTTCTCCTTTGTAACCTCGATGTCAATATCAGAGAATAATTCCTTCATCCGTGAATTCTTGAAGTAGCAAGTCATCGAAGTTGGAGAATAGATTAGCATTATTATTTCTTTTCAACATGAGATATGAGTTAGTAAATCGCTATGAGATACCATCACAAACATAGTGGAGTTATTCGGAGGAGCTATAGTAACAGACTATTTCCTTGCCTGCAAGGCCTCTAATGCTAATCCCTTGGCGGTGTCTTGAATCTCATCAAGCTTCTTTGCCTGAGTCTTAATCTGATCAAAGAGTTCTTTTTGCCCTAGAATGGTTCGTTCTACAAAAGCTGCAACAACTTCAGACCTGCTCTTGAACAGACCAAGCTTGACTAAAGCATCCAATGATTCTACAAAATCTGAGCTTAATCGGGTCATGACTGCGGTCTCACGGTCCTTCAATGTATAACCGTCAGGACTGATTTTTCGAAGAAGCTCGTCTCTCAGACTTGACTTTGCTTCAGTTGCAGGTTTTCGTTTTGACAAAGAATGACCCCAATTTACCTTTTGAAGACTTTAAGTATAAGGTCTTTGGTCATAACTGAAATCTTGCATTTTGTGGTGAGTGAACCTCAGCTGTAAGAAATTTCTGTGTTCTACCCTTCCCCTGGAACAAACACTATTTACATATCCTCTTTTCAGGCTAATCGAAGAATTATGCCATACTTTTCAGCGATTATCATTGGTGGTCCGCTCTTCACACCTGTAGCAAAGATTGCAATCTTTTTGAAAGTGTACTTCCATTTGACATAAAGATTAATCAGGACTGCTAAACCGGATTGACTAATGTTAGTGCTACAACTGTCTGTAGTTGCGTTATTTGTTCTAGTGTTAGTTCTTTTTGGAAATGCATTCTATCAAGCTACGAAACTACCTAACAACACACCATCGAAGTATCTCAGACAACAGACAAAGAGTGATGGTCACAAAAACGTCGTAGTTCTCATGGGGGATAGCGTAACACACGGCAGAATCGGAGTCAACTATGTGGATATGATTGAGAAACAATTAGAGGGCGAACAATTCGAAATCATCAATGCGGGGATAAACTCAGAACTTGCATGGAACAATCTACAAAGAGTTGACGAAGTCATTCGGTGTGATCCGGACATTGTTACAGTCCTCATTGGTACAAATGATGCAAATGCTACTCTATCTACAGAAACAATGCGCAGCTATGTCAGGAGAATGAAACTTCCTAGAGAGCCCGATAGTGGTTGGTATAGAGAGTGCCTCAATTCACTTGTGAAGAAGCTCAAGACAGAAACCAATGCACAGATTGCACTCCTTTCAATTCCAACTATAGGAGAAGAATCCAACCATCCAGCATTCATTAGAAGCTCTGAGTACAGTAGTATTGTGCACGATATAGCTGAGGAAACAAATGTTACCTATTTGCCACTACATGAAAAAATGATTGATTTCCTTCGCGACACACCCGGGACTCCAACATATCCATTCGAGAAGTCCTACATGGGCATGTTCAAGGCTATACTCAATC
>SOKL01000184.1 GCA_004376265.1 Candidatus Thorarchaeota archaeon | reverse complement strand
AAGTTCTCTAATTATGTGGAATGTCACAGTTGATCTTGTGTACCCAGTTGTTCCAGAAACAATAATTCAATTTATGAATATCACAAATATACCACTGGACTGGAATGCTACAGGTTTGTTCATTGGCTCATCTCCTGGAGGAACTTATTCCGAGGGTGGTTCCAATGTTACTTGTAATGGGCTGAGTGATGGTATTTGGACACTTACTTCAGAAGCTCCAAACTATGCAGTGGATCTAGCATTATCAGATTCATCTAACGGCTCTCTAGTTGTCGATAGTGTAGAAAATCTAGTTGTAATGAATGTTAATGCAACGATTGCAATTGCCGGAGGAATAGCCAACCTATCAGTATTGAAATCTACAAATCTCATCTTCTCACCAGCTGTGATCCCTGCAAATAGTAGTGGTGGAGTTGGATTTCAATGGAACATTAGTTCGACAACAAATGGAAATGGCACTCACTCGGTGGAAGTATATTGGATTAGTAATGATAGGTTGGAAGCAGGATACATAACTCAAGAGGTCTTTGTCTTTCATTCGACAACCTTAGTGGCAGATGATACTACCATAGAATCTTTTACTGATAATACATTCAATATTGGTATTGATTTTAATGAAATTGTGCCTGCTATAGGACTTGATGGTTCACTTGCCGCAGTCACCTATGATTTTGAATCAGGAAATACTTCGCTCAACGACGATGGAGGAGGTAGATGGTCAGCTTCAGTTTCAACAGCCTCCATGGAATATGGCGTCTACAGTCTTGATGTCTATGCGGTAGGGTATGCTCTTGAAAACATCAGTCTTACCATCATAGTGACTCTGATTCATGAAACACAACCTCTCAACTGGAGTTGGTCAAATACAAACAATATCTCGTATACCGACAGCACCAATCTATCCATAACATATAGGATGCTCAATGACAGCAGAATTGCTGATGCAACTGTCAATGTGACTTTCGAGAGTCAGACATTTGATATGGCTTGGGATCCTCTGACGGATACATATTGGATTGAGCTAACTGGAGAGAATTTCTCTGGAGCAGGAACATTTCCGCTTAATGTAAGTGCGTGGAATCCGGGATATCAGGGTCAGTATAACGACACATTTTCAATCATAATTAGAAGCGAAACTGGAATTACGTTTGATGTAGATTATAGTTCATCTACTTTGAACATCTCATACATTGAGAGTCTGACTATTCTGGTGATATATGACTATAACTCAATTCCAATTGATAGCAATACTATTGTGAGAATCACATTCAATGGCTCGGCTCCTGTGGATTTGGTTTTCAATTCTACTTCTACCAAATGGGAAACAACTCTTAATGGAACCAACTACCTTGGTGCATGGAACATCATGGTGAGGGCAACTGCAAGCGGTTTTACGACTCAGACTAATACCACAATCTTCATCGTCCATGAAGATATCCCGGTACTCAGTAATTCGTGGGTGGGAGATTCAGAATTATCCGATTATACCACAAGTGTTCCTATGACCATCAATCTCACAGATTCGACTGGAACTCCAATCACTGATGCGACTGTTTCCTTTACAGCGTTTGGTGATCCCTATTCATTATCGATAGGTGCGTTGGGGCTTTACACTTTTGACATTGTACCCAACAACACAAGAGGCGTCGAGTCATTCATTGTCTACGTTGTCAGAACCGGTTATGTATCAGACCAGATGAGTCTTAACCTTACAGTAGAAGCTACAACATCACTCGCATTCAGGAACTTTATTAGTTCCGAGTACGAGGAATGGAATCTGACGATAGAAGCACGATATCTAGATACTTTTTACACCACTCCAATCGCAAATGCAACTGTCACTGTAACACTCGATGGTACAGACTACTTCCTACAGTATTCTGCTGGTGTCTATTCAATTGAAATCATTCTGGTTAGTGATCCTGGAGATTACACTATCTATGTATCAGCTACTGCAGAGTTCGCAGCACTCGCAACTAATCAAGCCGCTTTCACTGTGAATCCCAAGGAACTCGTCTACCTCGAGATTACGTTTGATGGAGATTTGATTGCAGGCCAGTTCATGGAAATTCGTGCAACATTGATATCCAGTGATACGAACGTTACAATTCCAGGACAAACAATTCGATTCGAGGTTTCCGTGTATTTTGATAATGGTACAGTTATTCACTACACAGGTGGAACAATGATCGACACAACCAATATGGACGGTATCGCAACCCTTGGCTTCACAGTTCCATTCGGAAATGTGGATAGGTTAACTGCACGAGCCATATATGATGGTAGTCGAACCAGATGGAATACGGAATTGATTGAGGAAACTGGGGTTGACGTCAGCCCTCTTTCCCTCCTGATAGCATTCTTCATGAGCGAGGTTGGTATCATTATAATCATTGCAATCGCGCTTCTTGGAATAGTTGCTGCAGGATATAACAAAGCAATCAAACCGAAGAAGAAAGCTACAAAGAGGGGATTAGAGAACCAGCTTCAGATGTTCAAAGACCTTGAAACGGTGCAGCATTTCATGGCAGTCTACCTAGACCGTGGAACATGTGTGTTCTATCATCCATTCACAGAACATAGAATTCAACCAGACTTGATCAGCGGTTTCATTGCAGCAATAACCAGTGTCTACGGTGAAATCAAAGGAGATGGTGTTCGAGGAACCCTTGAAGAGATTCAATATCAAGGACTTCGCCTAAACAGCTACAGTGGTAAGTATTGCATTGGTATCCTCATCCTAGGCGGGGAGATGACAACTCTTCTGAGAGAGAGATTGCAATTCTTTGTCGAACTATTTGAAAATCAATATGATCATGACCTTGATGGGTGGACCGGCGTTGTGGATTGTTTTGATCCAGAATGGGTTGTATCAACACTCAACTCAGCTTTCAACTACGAATGGCATCTACAGCACAAATTTGGACCAACTCAGAAGGTTTCGAAAGCAGATGCAAAAATCCTTGATTATGTTGGTGCTGTCAGAGACGAAAGAAATGAATTCTTCATCAAGAACCTCCTGGTTCCTCTAAGTGAGCTGCTAGATAAGACTGAGGCACAAGTTCTTGATAGACTTCTCTATCTCCAAGACAGAGGAGTGATAGTACCTATTGGTATTCAGACGATCCTACAGAGACAGGGACTAGCATTGGTCAACGGCGTTGATGACGTGTCTGAACCCGTTGAGTCTGAGCCAGTAGAAGAACTAGAGTACGAGATACCTGAGGAACCGAAGGAAGAAGAGAAAGAAGTGGAACCAATGGAAGAACCCTCTCCAGAACCTGAAACAGAAACTGATCCAATGGATGCATTTGTCCAAGATGTTGAGTCTATTCTAACAGATAAGGCGAAGACTGACAAAGAGGACTCTGAGAATAACGAAGAATAAGTGTAATAATATCCATTTGGACAAACCTTCGAGCAAAGAACACTTATGTACCACACATAAGTGAAAGACTTCGTGCTCAGCCATGCCATGGTCTGTAAATAATTACAATATAATTGATGAACGTATCCTCAAAGTAGAGATTACAATCCCCTTGATGGAGTTCATTTTTCTCAAAATCGATGATATCAAAGAAGCTTGGTTAGAAATGCTGGGTCAATTCATTTCTGAACAACCAGGAATAGACATGTCCTGGGAGATGGAACCCCAGAACGAAAATGCTCTAGTCACTATTATGATTGCAAAGGCAGGCGAGCTACCTGAATTCAGTCCAGAAGAAGCTAGAGGCGCAATTGATGCGGTCGATGCAATATTTGACGGAAATTAGCTTAGTGATTATTAGAGTGTGGTACAGTCCTTATCCCGTCAGGAATGACTGCAATTTTCTTATTTGAGGGAAGCATATGTTTTGCTACCTCTAACCCATCTTGTGGGTTTCTCACTGCTTTGCAACGGAGTTGTTCTTCAACAAATGATGTTCGAAGCTGACTACAGATCACTAGCTTTCTCGAAGTCAATACATTCCAGAAGAACTGTGCTTTGTCAAATCCAACTTCAAATCCAGTTTCTGAGGCTACAGAAACCTCATTTTCCGAAGAGAATTCAGAGATTCCACGTTCGAAACCTTTTGGTCCAACACCATTGCTACATTCCGCAACGAGAACTATCGCACCACCATTTTCAGTCACATCATAAGCAGCATAGATGCTAGCAATTGCCTCGTAAAGTGTTCTATCATAAGGGAAGCCACCAGCGCTCACAAATGCGATATCTGCTCGACGAGTGAAATCAGCACTAGCTAGTGTCTTTGCAGTTCCTATTCCAGACTCCCAAGAAGAGTAGGGATGACCAGCGAAGATATGCGCAACATTTCCCTTCCAATCAGACACATAATTAACAATAAAGTCAAGTCCGCCAAGCTGCGATGCCTCAGTCATATCAACACATGCAGGGGTTGTCAATGCAAAGGGACCAAAATCGCGTATGGTCCTGAGCTTAGCATTCCGCATTATTGTCCTGTTTCCGGAAACGTATGGCAGAACTGACATACGACCACCAGTTGCACCGACGAATACATCAGGGCGAATCTCACCCAATCCAATCTTCAAATCAGCACGTAGAAATCTCTCGTTCAAAAGAACTGGGGTCGAATTGCTTGGGGTTTCACCAACTAGAGTGAGGTTTTCTTTAGAACGTGGATTATGGAGCACGAGTGAATGTCCTCTTGATTCTGGAGATCCTAATAAGTCGTCAATCTCTGATGATGTGATTCTCTGCGCTGAAACGACGGGATAGATTATCGTAATATCATCGGGGTTGGAGGAAAATGTTTCAACACTATTCAGGAGAAAATGAAGCAGATTCCGGACGAGTTCAGGGTGTTCAATATGATTGACAACAATTGATATCGAGTTGGCATCAGATACCAGCTTTGAGAGAGGTCGCGAGTCAATAGGGTTCTCCAAGACCCTCAAAAGCTCTGCAGATGTATCTGGAAGCACATCTATTGTCTGCGGAGCAATGCGTTCCACTGATGTGTTAAGATCAAGCGGGAGAGACCCCTCTCCAAAACGCAAGTCGACTCTCATGTTCGCGTACCTTGCAGTTCTGTTATCGACCTACCACTTAAAGTTACCAGCATGAGAGTGAAGTAACCTTCTTATCCTAGCAGTCAAAGCTCTGATTGGTGGACTCTGCTCCGATGAGAAACTCAGACAGATTGTTGATCATCTCTATCAGTTTGTTGTTAGTCTACTTTGTAGTAGGAATCTTGTACCCTAGTTTGGTGAGTCCATTCGTAGTAGCATACAACTTTTTCTTGGATGCCTCACTTGTTTTAGGATACCCAGGTGCTCTCATCATCTCTTTCATTGGAAATGCAACAATCCTATTTCCTTTTCCTTACATTGCAGTTCCTTTCATTCTTGGAGGCATTACAAATGAGGTCACGTCAGTATTTGTCTTCGACCCGTGGATAATTGGACTCGTTGCAGGATTTGGAGCTATGTTAGGTGAGATGACAGGTTACTTCATTGGTTATGGAGGAGGACACTTCATCGATCCAGATCAAAGAAACGGGTTCAAGGAGTTCATTGAGTCGCACCCCAAAGCAACTCCATTAGTACTCTGGTTTCTAGCTGCAACACCAATACCGGATGACATTCTCATTGTCCCGCTAGGAGCAGCTCGATACTCGTGGTGGAAGGTAGCAATTCCTCAATTCATTGGAAAAACAATGTTCATAATGGTGATTGCTTGGGCCGGAAGGATTGGACTCGAATTCATGGGCACACTTTTTGGAGGAACTGATCCGTTGAGTTTACTTTCACGTGTGATTGAAGTAACTGTGTTGCTCATGGTGATATTTTCGATATATCTGCTCGCACGGATCGACTGGGGTAAATTGATGACAAATGCAAACGCTCCAGATAAGCTGTGAGAAGCTTCATATTGAACTCGTAAGATAGTGAAACTGGTTTCATCAAATGAGGACTGCTGACAGAGTATTCATTGTTGCTATGATTTTGATTCTTTTCTACTGGATCAATCTTCTTCTCATTCCAGGTCTTGCAAGTCCGTTGACTCTTCTATTTGATTGGATGACTCAGACGTCTATCCTGTTGGGATATCCCGGAACCTTTCTCGCAAGCTTGTTAGGGAGTGCTAGTGTTGTCATAGAAGTTCCATTTGCAGGAGTGCCCTTTGTGATGGGAGGACAAACCCTAGGACCAGGACAATTTACCTTTGACCCATGGCTTCTGGGGATATTCTCTGGAATAGGTGCAACAATAGGCGATATGACCAGCTATGCTCTAGGCTATGGTGGAAGGAGGTTTGTTGATGAGGCGTCAAAAAGTGGATTTAGTCAGTTCATTGAAAATCATCCAAGAGCTACGCCGCTAGCAGTCTTTGTTCTTGCGTCAACACCACTTCCAGTGGATCCAGCATTGGTTTCACTTGGTGTTGCTCGGTATTCACTCTGGAAGTTGTTTCTACCCTGTCTTGTTGGGGAAGTGATTTTCCTAACGGGGATCTCTTGGGCTGGAAGATTGAGTTTGGGTTGGCTTACTGAATTGCTTGGAATTGGTGGACCGTCTACACCATCTTCCATTACTCTGGAAGTTCTTAGTATATTCATTCTGATCGTCACAGTCTATGCAGTTGTACGATTCGATTGGACTAAGATGGCACAAACACTGAAACGAAATAAAATGACAGATGAAACGGAAGAGAGCTAGTCTTCTTCTTCATCAGCATAGAATCCATCTAACAAAGCACTACCTGCCTTGGTCAGAGTAACAAATCCATCTCGTAACATAGCACCTATTGCTACAATATCTATTCCTCCAGAACTCAATGATACAGGTATCTTCACCATTCCGATATCATTCATCTCACCGAGGAGTTGAAGGAATGTACCTAGTCGATACAAAGCAAGTATCCCAATACAATTTGAGAATGCTCTTTTGATCCCCTCAACTAGACCAACCTTCGGGTCCTCAAATTCGGAGAGTGCGTTCTCAATATGAAGAAACGAGCAACACATTGTCTGAGAGTTCTCATCAGGTTGGTCCATGAAATGACCTGGGGCTTCCATGAGGAACGGATCACGAATGAAGCCTTCTACTTTCAATCTAGCTTCTTCATCGGGTATTGACCACCAAGACTGAAGGTGCTGGTCCGAGAGCGGACGAACCTCAAGGGCTTTGTCAATCTCATCATTGTTCAGATTTGCAGGTAGAAAAGAGTGCCAACCGGGAATCATACGAAATCCAAGATTGTCTTTTCCGGGTTTCTTGAGATCAATACGACGCGAGCAATAATGGACCAAATCATAGATAGCATATCGTCTTGAACCATCGAGGAACACAAAGATTGGTTCGTAATCTCCCTCGTGTGCTGGTACTGCTTGATAGTCCCAGACGTAGAAATATTGGAGACACACGTTTCCTTGGAAGCCCTTCTGTTTGACAACACGACCAAAGACTCCTACAAAATCAGTTTCCCTTAATGCATCACGAGTGCTTTCAGGAATCATTGTACCAAGTGCATTAGCTAGATTCTGGTCGCCCTTGAGAATTCCAGAAGTCAATGGGAGATGTTGTTGAAGCAGCTTTCTATCGTACTCTGCGGAGAGACCTTCTTCATGTTCCTTGAAGGTCATATCTTCAGGGTGAACAAATACTCGAATGTGGTCAGCATGCTTTTTCTCTACCAATTCTCATATACCTCTCTTTACAATTGAGGGCGGCTACTCAGGCTTGAAGGCAAGGTAGGTCTTTCCAGACTTTCCCTTCTCATAATCGAGTATCAATGGAGTCCCGAGCTTAACATCTTCAGGTTTCAGTGGATCAAACCCAAGAAGTCTGGAGCTAATTCGAGTGCCCTCTGCAAGTTCAACGATAGCAATGAAGTATGGGGCTTCGTCAGCAAACTCATCTGGAGCGATATGAATGACCGTAAAGGAAACCAGTTTTCCTTTGCCACTCACATCTGTCCATTTCATGTTGTTTCCTCCACACCCATAGCATGCCCCTGATGGTGGTGCGATGACCTTTCCACAGTCAACGCAACTGTATGCTCTAAACTTCCCTTCCTCTATATTCTTGAGGTATTCTTCTACGGTTGGTTTTTCACTCATGCGTCAGCCCTCCTCATTACTGTGATCACACACGTAGCCCCGGTACCTCCGAAATTGTGTACAACTGCTGTATCATGGTTTGGAACTTGGTTTGGTCCAGCGTCACCTATCAGTTCTCGATACGCAACAACAACCTGTTTAACTCCAGTAGCTCCAACGGGGTGACCTACTGCCTTCAATCCACCCATGGGATTAATAGGTTTGTCACCATCAAGAGATGTGACGCCTTCTTTGAGAGCCTTTGCACCTTCACCTGGTTTGAAGAAACCAATGTCCTCACTTGCAATAATCTCTGCAATTGTGAAACAATCATGAACAATTGCGAAATCCATATCCTTTGCAGTTAGTCCAGCCATTTTGTAAGCCGCTCTACTGGCTTCGACAGACGCACTAAACGAAGTGAGATCAGTGCGGTCACACAAATTCATCGAGTCTGATGCCTGACCAGATCCAATGATCTTGACTGGAAGGTCTGTGTACTGCTTTGCTTTTTCATTTGAGGTCAGTACAAGTGCTGCAGCTCCATCAGATATTGGAGAACAATCAAAGATTTTCAAGGGCCAAGCAATAACAAATGGTTTCATTGCTTTCTCAAGTGTTATCGGCATCTGAAACTGAGCAAGCGGATTCGTTGCGGCGTTCTTGTGGGCTTTGACTGCAACTCTTGCCATATCCTCTTCAGTTGTTCCATACTTAGCCATATGTGCTACTGCAGCAATAGCAAAAACTCCTGGAAATGTCAGGCCGATGTTTGATTCGAACTGATCATCTGCAGCAGCTGCAAGAGCTTCAGTGACTTCTGGTGTAGTTGACGAAGTCATCTTCTCAACTCCAGCAACAAGTACAGTATCATACATTCCAGATTCTATAGCCATAATACCTGCTCGGAGAGCAGTAGCTCCTGAGGCACATGCAGCTTCATGACGTGTTGCAGGGATGCCTTTCATTCCTGCAAAATCAAGTAATAATGGTGCTGAGTGACCTTGGTGAATCAACATCTCGGGAATGAAGCTTCCAATGAAAGCAGCCTGAATGTCCTTCTTCGGAATATCGGCTTCAATGGTTGCCTTGTCAACTGCCTCAGAGAACATTTCTCTTTGCGTGATTCCATCGAGTTTTCCAAATTTAGTCTGTGCTGCAGAAACGATATTCGTTTTATTGAGGGGCAAATCACAATCACCTCTACTAAACTCAAGCACAACCAGAAAACATGAGTACAAAAGTGTAAGGGACTATGAGCTTTTCTTGTAAGAATTAGAAGTGGTGCATAAAATCGAAACAAACTGTCCGTGTAAGCACAACAAGCAATCAAAGTGATAGCTCCCAAGACATAAATGTCAGGTTCGAACATCCAAAAAGCGATTGACAATGGACTTCTCATTATCTGAAAAGGAGCAGAAGCTTTGGGAACGGGCCAAGGCTTTCACGCTCGAACACATAACACCTCAAGCCCTTGAGCTTGAGAAGAAGGATGAGTTCCCCAAGGACGTTGTTCAGAAAGCCTATGAGGCGGGACTCATGAATCTCCATATTCCAAAGGAGGCAGGTGGACCTGGACTGACGTTGCTTGATGAAACATTTGTTTCTGAAGCTACTGGGTACGGTTGTGCAGGTATGGCTACTACAATAATGTGTAACAACCTTGCATTTGCTCCTTTGGTAATAGGAGCGACCATTGAACAGCTCAAGATGTATGTTGAACCATTAATTACAGGAAAGGAAGCAAAGTTTGGTGCTTTCAGTCTAACAGAACGAAAGGCAGGATCAGACGCAGGAGCAGTGGCAACAAGAGCTATTCGTGATGGTGATGAATATGTCATTAACGGCACCAAGTGTTTCATCACAAACGCCCCGCAGGCTTCACTCTATACAGTCTTTGCATCAACTCAACCTGAACTCAAGACTAAGGGTCTTTCAGTCTTTATGGTTCCGAAAAGCAAGGCAGTAAAAATCGGTTTGATAGAAAAGAAACTGGGACAGAAGAACTCTGTTCAGAGCGAAGTGACCTTTGAAGATGCAAGAGTACCAAAGGACTGTTTGGTCGGAAAAGAAGGCGATGGCTTCAAAATCGCGATGAAGACACTTGATAAGACTAGGGCGGGAATTGCTGCAATTGCTACAGGTGTTGCTCAGCGTTGTGTTGATGAGGCTGCGAGATTTGCGAATATTAGGCACCAGTTTGGTAAACCAATCGGATCTTTTCAAGGAATCAGTTTCATGCTTGCTGATATGGGCGCTCGAACCGCAGCAGCAAGGCAGATGACTCGCTACGCTGCATGGATGGCAGACAAAGATATGCGTAACTCCAAAGACTCCGCTTTTGCAAAGTTCTTTGCCGCTGACGCTGCAATGCAAAACGCGATTGATTGTGTCCAAATCTTGGGCGGATACGGCTACATCAATGAGTATCCAGCAGAGAAGCTCATGCGAGATGCAAAATTACTCCAGATCTACGAAGGAACAAATCAAATTCAAAGACTTGTTTCTGGAAACATCATATTGCGAGAGAGCGCGAATATCGATACCGGATTCCACGTCAAATACGACGGAAAAGACTCTCCAATGTTCTAAAATCAGGCCAACCGTGCTATGCAAGCGCGGTTTGTCTATTCCTTTTTACAATAAGTTACTTACTTAAGACAGAGTTACACGGCCAAATTATCATTGATAGGGGTATTGTAACCTTGGGAGAGAATGAAATGATTCGGTTAATCAAGAACCGCCGAGCCATAAGGGATTATGACACGTCCAAAGATGTTCCGGATGAGCTTGTGTATCAAATAATTGAGGCAGGTGGATATGCACCCTCAGCTGAAAATCAGCAACCG
>SOKL01000222.1 GCA_004376265.1 Candidatus Thorarchaeota archaeon | reverse complement strand
GCATAGCAGATCATGTCCTTGTGAAACAACATTTTCCTGTCATTCCAATCAAAGACCTTCATGTTCGTCCTGAAACTACCGTGAGGTTAGTAGATATAAGCTGTGACTCAGATGGAGAGATCGCTCAATTCTACAGACGAAGCACTGAAGAGATCTGGTTCACTGTGGATAATAGACAATTGACGATACCTGGAGGAAAAATGGGACAGGGTATACCTGTGGGAATTCTTGAGAATCTACCAGGTTCGTGTTTCGTACTTGCCCTGGCAGGAGCATATCAAGATACCATTGAAATGGACCATAACCTACTCGGAGATCTCCCTGATGTTGAACTCATACTGAAGGAAGATAATTCATGGGCACTTTCATGGGTAACTGGCGCTGAGTCAATTGAGAATCTCCTCAAAGAGGTTGGTTATGCCGATATTGATGTGGACTATGACCCATACATGAATTGAAAGCGAATCTAATTGATGCATATCAATTCTCTTTGTGGATTTGAGAGGAATTCACAACCAGCTCGTGTAATGAGAATATCCTCTTCAAGACTGACTTGACCGTAGCTCTTTGTTGTCACATAGAACTCGAGAGTGAATACATTTCCAACCTCAACAATCCCCATAGGACTATCTCCATATCTCTCCCATTTTGGTCCTAGAAGAGAACCTCCATCATGGGCCAGTCTACCAAGCTGATGACCAAGAGCGTGTTGGTATTCCTCATAACCGGCATCTTTGACAAAATCTCTCGCGACAGCATCCACCTCGTATCCCACTGCACCGGGTTTTACAAACTTGGCTGCTGTTTGAATGCCATCTCTTACCGTTTCGAAAGCATCTTGCACTTCTGAGGGTATATCCTTCTTCTCTCCAAAGAAGAACATGCGTTGGATATCCGAGCAATAGTCATTGTATCGAACCCCAAAGTCGAAGTGAAGAAGATGACCCTTCTTGGTCTTATTCTCTGTAGGACCTGCATGTCCAAATTGCTTGTTTGGTCCAGCATCTACTGCAGGATTGTGATCCTCATTCCAAGCGCTTGTGACGCCTCGTTCTACCATGGATTTATGGAAAAATTCATAGATCTCGAGCTCGGTCATATCAGCTTTTACAAAACCCGTAGCCTGCTCAAAGATATCCTCGGTGATTTCTACTGCCTTTCGTATTCTTGAGACCTCTTCAGGTGTTTTTCGCCCACGCAATTTTTGCACTAGATTCTCAGCAGACACAAGACGATTGGAATAGGGTGTGTCCTGCAAATAGTCCTTGAGAAGCATATGCATCCCTACACTGAGACCATCAGCTGCTACATCGTTAGTGCTGAAATTGATAGCAATCTTCTGTGGGTCTAATCTTGATAGCTGTTTCACAAGTTCCTCTTTGATACCCTTGGTGTACGGAATGATTTCATCGTAGATGCCCTTTGCCTTCACTCCGTTAGTATCGAGATTTCCAATAATACCAAGTTTCTTGCCCTTCCGTGTAAAGATGAGGGCAGATTGCCATACTAAGTCTCCACCAAGGACTAATTCGAGTACAGGGTCAGCCATTTGAGAGGTTTCTCGGACCCACACAAGCCAAGCATCTATCTCTATTTCTTTGAGGATTTCGCATGCCTGCTCTGCCTTTGCTTTCTGTATCTCATGACTCATACTAATCACCATGCGGTTGAATGACCGCTTTTAGTGAAACTTGTTTCTCCTGAGTTTCAAGAGCTTTCTGAGCATCATCCAGAGAAAACCTGTGTGTGACTATATCCTCGAATGGGAACCTATCGTAATTGTCTGCAACTGTCTTAATTCCTCGATAGACATGAAGGGTCTCTGAACCCCAGACAGTCTTGATATCAAGATGCTTCTTGTTCATCAGGTGTGTGTTTATTTCAGCAGTTCCATGGTCTGTGTATTGACCACAGATTGTGTAGCTTCCACCCTCTCTGACGAGCTCTATTCCTTCTGGAATTGCTTGAGGACTCCCAGTCGCTTCGTAGACAATGTCTGGACCGTGACCTCCTGCTATTTCCGTAAGTATTCCCTTACGTTCTTCCAAGGTGGTTTCATCGATATTCAGTGTATCAGTCACGCCAAACTTCTTTGCAATCTCAAGGCGGTTCTTTGCTTTGTCCAACATTGTCACGGTTGAAGCTCCACTCACTAGAGCAAGGACAGCTATCATCAGACCAACTGGACCGGCTCCCTGAATTGCCACGTTCATACCCCAACGAAGAGGACTACGGAGTACTGTGTGAACTGCAGTTGGCATGGCGCATCCTACTGCGCTGGCTCCGTCAAAGCTCACGTGATCGGGTATCTTAATGATATGAGTTCCAGGAGAGAGGTACAAGTATTCACTGAAACCTCCTATCAGTCGTGGAAATTGTGTAGAATCCATAGTGATCCCGTAGACCTTTCGATTCGGACACTTCGTTGGAGCTTTGGCAATCAAACAGTAATAACAGGAGAAGCATGTTTGAGTGACATCATGGAACCCTACGCGGTCTCCAACCTTCAGTTCATTTCCATCAAGATCTTTTACGGATGTAGGACCAATGGATTCAATCGTTCCAACTACTTCGTGACCGAGAATCAAGGGGTAAGGGACACCAGCAAGTTTTCCGTGCCATAGATGGACATCAGTTCCGCAGACTCCAGCATTGGCGACCTTCATCAAGGCCGCTCCAGGCTGTAATTCCGGAAGGTCATACTCTTCGATAATTAGGTCTTCACCGGGTTTTGGTACAACAGCAGCTCGACTTGTCTTTGCCATGACTTCACAATCCAGTGTCTACTGATTGCTCACTGTACAAACTTAGATTTAAACGAGCCCGATTAGGCGAGGTTTGTAGAATTTCGGATGCTACTTCATATCCTAAGATATGTTGGCGGGAATGATGTCAACCATCATCAAGGGTCAGGACCATCGTATATGACTCTGAGAGTCAAATCTTGGAATCGCCTTTTGAAACCGCTTCCAATTTGGTATCCAACAAGTTCGACTTGGGAATCAATTGATCCTGCATG
>SOKL01000232.1 GCA_004376265.1 Candidatus Thorarchaeota archaeon | reverse complement strand
GGCAACATTGAGTTTGAAGCAAAAGGGCGAAGTGTTGTCGTCGAGCGTATGTTTAGACTTCTTTTAGAGAAGATTGAAACTGGTAAGCTTGTTGCTGAGTTTAAGTTGCAGGACTTAGAGGAAGACGAGGAAGAAGAAGAGGATGAAGAATCTAAAGAGGAAAAAGAAGAACTTCCTGCAACTGCTGAGGAGATCTTTGAAGAAGCTCCTGTGACACCTGAACCTTCACTTGACCCGCCCCCAGCCTGGGACACTCTTGACGAGAAGGAACCAGAGGTTTCTGAAGCCGAACGAGAAGAGCTTGGTCTTGAATAGAGCCCTAATCGATTGAAACAACCCAACCGTGAGAGTTTTCAATTTGTCCTGATTGAATGCCTGTGAGAGTGTTGTATAACCAACGAGTGGTATTCCCAATATCTCCTGTACCGACGCAATATTCCTGACCTTTATACCAGAGATGTCCTATTGGGGAAATAATAGCAGCTGTTCCACTAGCAAATATTTCTAATACCTTTCCGCTTTTAATGCCTTCAAGAACTTCTTGGATAGATATGTTCCTCTCAGTTGCTTTCATTCCTTCTTCATTTAGTAAGGTAAGTACCGAATCTCTAGTTATTCCTGAAAGAATAGTACCTGTCAATGATGGTGTCGCTACTTCATCATCGAACTTCACAAACACATTAGCTGCCCCAATCTCCTCCAACCATTTTCGCTCATGAGCATCCAACCAAAGAACTTGAGTGTACCCCACTTTTGTAGCATCAGTTCCTGCGAGTAAACTTGCAGCATAATTCCCACTTGCCTTTGCAGAACCAGTCCCACCTTTCGCTGCTCGAACATATTTGTCGCTCACATATATCTTGACAGGACTGAAACCAGCCTCGAAATAAGGTCCAACAGGACTCAAGATTATATAGTATAGGTATTCAGATGACGGTCTAACACCAAGCTTTGATTCGGTTGCAATCATCGTTGGGCGAATATATAGAGAACTCCCAAGAACATCAGGCACCCAAGCACGTTCAATCTTGAGAAGTTTCTTCAGAGTTTCCAATGCAAAACCAGAATCTACTTCGGGCATCACCATTCGTTTCGCAGATTCATTGAACCTTTCGAAATTCTTCTCTGGTCTGAATAGAAGTACTGTTTCTCCTCTACGATATGCCTTCATTCCTTCGAAAATGCCTTGCGCATAGTGAAGACAGAGTGCTGCAGGACTGAGGGAGAGGGGTCTATATTCGTGTATCTCTGCATCACACCATCGATCATCTGCATAACGCATGGAGAACATGTGATCTGTGAAGACAGTACCGAATGGGATCTTCAACACATCTGCAGGTATTGTTTTCTTTGCATCTTGTGAAACTAAGTTGATATCGATGTTCATTTCAATACCCAACATCCCAAGGTACTTAACGGTGCCTCTTAAGAGATAGGTTCCATAAAAGAATCTCATCTGGCTTTTACGACCTAGAAAATACCTTAAGTCAGGCTGGATGCTATAGGACTCACTCACTCACCTGGAGAATCACACAATGAGTCACCATGAAGGAGCTCCACCTGAAGACGCATATTATGTGAACCCAAAAGATGTACTGTCTCAGTTTTCCGTTGAGTGGATCGCTCTCCGAAAAACCTATGATGAGATCAAGAAACAACTCTTAGAAGTTCAAGCTGATCTCAGTCACATCGATAGAAGGTTGGAAAGTGGGGATATATCAGACTCAGAGCACATTGTGGTCTATAGAGAGAAGTGGTCTGAATCCACCCAAATCGTACAGGTGAAGAGAGAAGTAGAAAATCGCCTATATGAGATTCAAAAAGAGATTCGTGCAGCCAACAAGCAGCTGAAACTGGCGGAAGAAGAACGTGTGCGAAGGGAGAGAATGGAGGAAACCCGATCGATTGCGATGATCGAGTGGATGAGTCTAAAGCAAGGTTTCGACCTTACCAATGCTCGCAGAAACGAGATCAATGCTGATACAGATAAATTGGAACTCGAGAGACGGAAGGGCAAGACTTCGGATGAAGAGTATCGACAGCGTCGTATCGAACAGTTCAGACAACTTGCAGAACTGAGTATTGTGGAGTCAGATGTTAAACGCCGTCTAGCAGAGCTGCTAGAGATAATCAGAAAATAGATTCACGTTCGTTTTGTGTTTTGATTCAAGAATGAACAAAGAATGAGCGCAGAACCCAAAAGAGGGTCCTGCAATTCATAATCTATACACGATGACCCTGTGCAACCATTGCATCAGCTATTTTCAAGAAGCCTGCGATATTCGCACCCATGACATAATTGCCCTTTTTGCCAAACATTTCAGATGTCTTGTAAGCATTTGCGTGAATGGCTTGCATAATCTGTTGCAGCTTTGCATCAACCTCTTCACGGGTCCAAAAGAAGCGTTGACTGTTTTGAGCCATCTCAAGTCCAGAAACTGAAACACCACCAGCGTTTGCAGCTTTTCCAGGACCGAATAGAAGCCCACCCTCTAGGATGATCTCAACACCCTCAGGAACAGTAGGCATGTTAGCGCCCTCACCAACAGCAATACAACCATTGTCTACGAGCATCTTTGCTTCCTTTGCATCAACCTCGTTCTGGGTTGCACTTGGAAGGGCAATGTCACACTTGAGGCTCCATGGGCTTCCCTTTACAGTTTCTGTGTAGTCAACCTTGAAGTGCTCACTGTATTCCCTGATACGACCTCTTCGAACGTTTTTCAGGTCCATGACCCATGCCAGTTTCTCTCTGTCGATACCGTCTGGGTCGTGAATCCAACCACTCGAATCACTTAGTGCAATTACTTTTGCACCAAGATCGATACATTTCTCAGTAGCATACTGGGCAACGTTGCCAGAACCAGAAATAACAACAGTTTTGTTCTTTAATTCTTCGCCACGAGTCTTCAACATCTCTCTGACAAAGTAGACACAACCATATCCAGTTGCTTCGGGTCGGATCAGAGAACCACCCCAACCAGCACCCTTACCGGTAAGGACACCGGTACCATGAATGTTTGTGATCTTTCGATATGCA
>SOKL01000120.1 GCA_004376265.1 Candidatus Thorarchaeota archaeon | reverse complement strand
ACGATGATATCAGACCTGCCTTTGAGAAACGTGCGTTAAGAATATCTCAACATTTACAGATGTTGGCAAAAAGTTCTGACTATACTATATTGTTGTTACATTACAGTCCTCTGTTGGAATCCGCTCCTCATTCATACTCGTGGTGGGTGTCAAGAGCCCTTGAGATTGTACAACCTGCACTGATTGTACATGGTCATGTTCATGTCTCTTCAAACATTGAAGTGGTGATAGGCTCCACGCGTGTATACAACGTGGCCCTACCAGCTGTTGGTTCAATTACTGAACTGACCCTGTGAAACTATTCTTCGTGTCCTGTAACTTTCATAGTCGGCTCAAATTTGTAACCATAGACTATAACGCCGCCCGGTCCGAACTCCTTGATCTTTCGGAAACATGAACGGACACGCATACCAATCTCAACATTTTCGGGATCTACGTTGACGATCTGTGCAGTAAGGCGTGTACCTTCATCAAGCTCGACTTGAGCAATCACATATGGTATTTGACGTTTGAAGTCGTCTGGTGCCTGACGTACTATTGCATACGAGTAGATTGCGCCCAAGCCCTTGAATTGATACATCTCAAGTTTTCCCTTTCTCCTGCACGTAGGACAGACTGGTCTTGGTGGGAAGTAATAAGTTTCACATGTTTCACATTTGTTACCCTGAATGTTGTAGATTGATCTAATTCTTCGCCAGACTTGTGCTACTCCTTGTTCTGCCATATTTTTCATCTCCCTATAATGTGCACCACACTTGTTGCTCCGGTTCCTCCAATATTGACTGCAAGTCCTTTCTCCGCTCCATCCACTTGTCGCTTATCTGCTTCTCCTCGGAGCTGTAGAGCGAGCTCTACGATTTGTGCTACTCCTGTTGCACCAATTGGATGACCTCTCGCCTTGAGACCACCGGATGTATTGACAGGAAATTTGCCACCAATCTCTGTAATTCCTTCATCCAAAGCTTTTCCGCCCTCTCCTTTCTTGGCAATGCCAACATCCTCTGTTAGGATGATCTCGCCAATTGAGAAACTATCGTGCAGTTCAAAAACGTCGATATCCTTGAGGTCCAGTTTTGCCTCATTGAGAGCGGCTTTTGTAGAACTAACCACAGCATTCATTGTAGTGATTGATTGTCGATCGTGTAATGCCAATGTATCGCTGCGTTGCTCTGAGGATTCAATATAGACGGGTGTATCCGTGTACTTCTTTGCAAGTTCCTCTCGACAAATCACCAGACCCGCTGCACCATCGGTTATGGGAGCAGAGTGAAGTACTCTCAGTGGATCTGCAAGCAATCCGGAATTCATCACAACCTCGATAGGAACCGGTCGCTGGAACTGAGCCCACTCATTATGCGCAGCGTTTGCATGATTCTTGACAGTAGGCTTTGCAAGTTGTTCTTCGGTTGTTCCGTATTCTTTCATATGACGTCGGGCCATGAACGCATAGAGCGCGGGAAAAGTTGCACCGAACATTCCTTCCCATTCAAAATCTGAGGCTACTGATATAGTATTCATCGCTTCACTCTGGGTCACGTCACTCATCTTCTCTGAACCGATGACTAGCATTACGTCATGCTCGCCTGATTTGATAGCCATGTATGCTTGTCGAACTGCCGCTCCTCCACTCGCGCAGGCCGCTTCAACGCTATATGCTGCCAAATCACCTAATCCACCAATATCAGCAGCCTGTGCTCCAAGATGCTCTTGTCCAGTAAATCGTCCAGCACTCATGTTGCCAATAACCATGCCATCGATATCAGTTCCTCTAACACCTGCATCGAAAATTGCATACATTCCGGCTTCTAGTGAGATATCAATAAGATTCCTTTCCCACAGTTCACCAAACTTACACATTCCTACACCGATAATTGCTACTTTTTCTTTCATCATGAATCCTCCTTATTACACCGCCTTGATCTTGCGTCGATACTTAGCATAGGTTGCGTAGTCGACGTATGTCTTTCTTTCAATGTAGTCATCAACGGTTGGGACCTCTCCCCTTCGCTCCTCAATTGCGTCCTCAACAGTGATTGAGAACGCATCACTCCCTGCTCCGGATCCATAGGCTACCACAAAAATCTTAGAACCTGGTTTGGCAATATCCAGAATCTTAGCAAGTCCTATCATGGCGGAACCTGAGTAAGTGTTGCCAATCTGTCTGACAACAAGACTGTCTTCCAGCTTCTCTGGAGGAACCTTGAGTTGTCTACCCATGGCAATTGGAAACTTACCATTAGGGCTGTGGAAGACAAAATAATCATAATCATCAACTGTTGTCTTAGTCTTCTTGAATAGCAACTTTGCTCCTTCACCGACATGTCGGAAATATGCTGGTTCCCCTGTGAATCTTGCTCCGTGACTTGGATAGTCTTCTCCCTCTCGTCTCCAAAAGTCTGGTGTATCAGTTGTAAACGAAACAGTTTCCTCAATGGTAGCGATTGGTTTTTTGAGTCCAATCAGAAACGCTGCACCTCCAGCTGCTGCAGAATATTCCAGTGCATCTCCAGGTCTGCCTTGTGCGGTATCCGAACCGATTGCTAGTCCAATCTTGATCATCTTGGACATAACGAGTCCCATTGTGGTCTGAATGGCTGCAGTTCCTGCTTTGCATGCAAATTCGTAATCTGCACAAGTCATTTCATGTGAACATCCTATCGCTTCAGCAACAATCGTACCAGTTGGTTTGACTGCATATGGATGCGACTCAGAACCAACATAGAGTGCTCCTATGTCAGTTGGGTCTATTTGCGCTCTCTTGACAGCATTCCTCGCTGCTTCTACAGATATGGTAGCTACATCCTCATCAGGTCCAGGGACTGATTTCTCAAAAACACCAAGTCCCTTTCCGATTCTACCACTACTATCTCCCCAGACTTCTGCAATATCTGTTGTTTTAATTCGATAGCGTGGAACGTATACTCCGTAACCAATTATTCCAACCATAGTTATCTCCTCAAATAATACGTTAATTGTCGAACTTAAGTACGTCGCTAATCTACGGCTTGTATCCCAAGCCCCATATGAAGCTTGTTATCGAACCTCAAAAGAATCACGGCTTTCACCGATTGCAATCTTAAGGCTTTGGACTTTGCCGACGACGATTGCGGGTAGGAAGAGGTCCGACTCTTTCCAGCAACCTGTAAGTTGGTTCCATATCTAAGTTAGTTTTCAATCCAATCACCATTGGAATCCCAATTTCTTGGGCAATAGTATCCAGAACATTTTGGACAAGAATTGATGTTTTCTTCTTGCTGAGATTATGAGCATTTGGAACATTCTTAGCTACAGATTTTTGAAGAACTTTCGAGGAACCTGAACTATATTGAGTAGCATGTTTCTGAGCGTTAGCGATATCATCTGGAAGACCCATTTTCCTTGCCAAATCTCTAAAGAGAATCTTTCTACTCGGATTACGGTTAGGATTTAGAAGGAATTCAATTGGAGTTGAAAGAGCGATATCACTGAATTTTTGGTCAAGATATGGAAAGAATGATTCCAATCCATGGTATGCAATCGCTTTTTCATCACGAGCGATATTTACTTCATGTGTAACTGAAAAATCAGACCAGAGTTCTTCTCTTACTTTTCCAGCTCCGTTTTTCACGTATGATTTCTCATATCTTGCATAACCCGCGAAGAGTTCATCTGGCCCCTGTCCTGACACAAGAACTTTACAATCCTCTTCTTTTGCGGCCTCTGCAGAAAGATAGAATGGGATAGCAATTTCAACATCCATGCGTTTACTTGTTTCAATTGCGTAGATGACTTCTGGTAGGATCTCCCATACTGTTTCAAAATCAAACTGAATCAACTTATGTTCAATTGATAATGTTGAAGCAATCTCTTTTGTTTTCTTAAAATCTTTAGAATGAGCTGAGGCTGCAGTAATCAACAACGTATCTTCACACTCTCTCTTTGCTAGAATTGCAACAAGAGAACTATCAACACCCCCTGAGAATAACACTCCACATTTACTAGTTAGACTAAGATTTCTAAATGATCTAGCTAACTCATCATGAAGTTTTATGAGCTGAATCTCAGCATCAATCTTGGTTGATATCTTTGAAGGGCTTCTTGAATAAACTTGAATAAGCTCCCAATCTCTCTTTTTCGAAATTGATAGAATCCAACCAGGATTTAGAACTTGAGGTTCTGTGGGAAAAATTTTCCAAATTGCTTTTCGTTCAGTAGAAAAAGCAAATCCACTATCTAATTCTGCAAAGTACAGCGTACGTACTCCGTCTAGAGACCTGAAAATCCGAATCTGCTTTTCATCCGTTACTCCTACGGCAACTAACATATGTGCTAAGCTTGGGGTAGTTTTGGCCTTTGGATTTCGAAGAGAACTGATTATTTGTTTGGATAGTCTTTCTTCGCTTTGTAAATCGACTGCAAAATTGTCAACCAATAGTAGTTTCATTTGTTGGTGATTTTCGAGATAATGTTGATCATCATCTCCATTAATGATTCCGAGATGTATCTTTCCTTGAGATAATTCAAATTGAAATTCTTTCAGTGTCCCTCGATGAGAAAGGCGTTCTGCCATCTCCGAGAAAATGTTTTGTGATGACTTAGCCTCTTCAGAAACTTCAGAATCATAATAGAGACCGACAACGCCTACCATAATGCTCAAGTCGTTACTTCTTCTAGTATAACCTGCTTGACACCAGTTATATCCTGCAATCGGTCCTGAAGATTACTTACTTCAACGTTCAGCTGTTTTGGTGTGAAGTAACATTCATAATAGCACTCATCAGCAGCTTGACAAATCCCGCTAGTAAATAGAATTTCCTCAAGTGCCACTTCCATGAATGCCTCAGTAAGCTCCTCTAAGAAGCTCTTGCTAAGTTTATCGATAACCAGCTTTAGATATATTACTTTGTCACTGTCAACAGGATAGAGTTTGACGTTGCCGTCTTTGACAACGAGAATAACCAGTCCATAGGTGTGACCGATCATGTCAACGAATTCAGATGGCAGAGTGATAGAGTCACCCTTCTCAATCTTCAATACTTTTGCCTTCGTCATGTTACCTTTGCTCAATCGTATCTGCCTCCGGACAGTCACCTGCGATTGATGTTGGTGGTGATTATATCTCTTGTGGGAGGAGTCGAAAATCAACTTCCTCTTTTAAACCAACTGCGAATTTTTGTCAGAGCTTCACTCTCGGGCTTGTCTACTATTCGAAGCGCCCATTGGGGACTGCCAGAACTGGAGAACTCGAGGAAAGCAACCTCCCCATCTGACCGGATTTTCTCCATTTCCTGTAATCTTCCATTTAGCCAAGCTTTCTTTGAAACTGGCATCCGCGCTGTCACCATATCGAACAAAGCTGGATGCAGGTCAAAGATGAGTGCATGTTCCTTCACATAGTCTAAAACTCCTTCTTGAAGTGCTTGACTGATTTTCTCTCGGTCGGTGAAGAACGACGCTGCTACTGACATATTCGGATATTTTTCTGGCAAATTCAAAGCGAACTTGAATGATTTGCTGAATTTTGAAAGATGTGATGCCGCATCAAGGAAGAGTATGGTTTCAGGTTTTCCCTCAAAGGCATCCTCTGAGATATCAATTTCCGCCTTATCGTACGGATTCTCTTTATCTAAAATAGATTGAATCAGTTGGTCAGTTACTGGTGGAAGATCGGCATCTTCGATAGATTCGATTGACTCGTAAGAGAGAGATTCATTATCCCAATCCTCCTCTCTTGATCCCTTTTTCTCTTCGTCGATCTGTTTCTTCGGACGTCTGTGTGGTGGAATGTATCCAATCTCTTCCACCAGATGTTGGAGCACAAGTGGTAGGAATAGATCGTAAAAAGTTCCTCTAGTTTCAAGTACTATTAGAACGGGTTTGAAAGAACCAACTGCCTGTATAAGACCAGACTCAAAATCCAGAGAATCATCAAAGAACCTCTTGAGTTTTTCTTCTGAGTATCCTTCTTTCACTCTCTGTGTCCATTCATTATAGACGTCTTTTACTTCCTGCTTTCTTCGGTCTTTCACAAGACCCATGAATTTACTTAGATACTTCACGCCTCGTGTAACAGCTGTTGCTGGACTGATAAAGACAGTCATCATCCCGACAGCTTCCCCCGCGTATTCGCTTTTTTCGGTGCTCCGTATCTTGCCCATAACTTCTTCGGTTAGTGAAGGTGGTCCAAGTTTGTCCACAAGTACTTCAATCATCCCCGAAAAATCCTCAAACGCTGCCTCTCCTGGACTAACAAGTTCTCCAACAGGCGAGGCATCAGACAGAACTTCCGCAAATACATTGGGTCTCTTTACTAGCCACTTCAACGGTATCTTCAGAGATGAATACTCCTGTATCCATGCTCTCTCAGAATCCTTGGATCCAAAGTAGAACTTTGATGAGTCAGGGAACAAACCATCGAATATTTCCATAAATTGGTTGAAACCGGATTCAGTGCTAAGACCCATTTCACCTTTTTCCATGGCATCAACGACAAACACTAATCCAGACTCCTTGGATTTTGCTATCTTCGCCAGTGTTAACATGACTTGTTTTGGTGACAGATACAAACGGTCACTTTCAGCAAATGGTTCATCGTAGAAAGAGAATATACCCAAACGTCGCCATGGTTTTTGAGACATCTCGCTGTTAGCAAGGTGAGAAAACCATTCATAACCTCGTTTGTATCTTGGAATTGATTCTTCATCTATCTCCGTATTGGGCATACGAAACACCTGAGTGTCAAAACACAATGACCCTCAAGGCATTATACTTCTCTGGCGAGATAAAGCTATTGCAGTATCAGTCCATTCTCAAGGCATATGCTGAAATGACCATAGCAACAACGATTATTCCAAGAACCACTGCGATTCTCCAATCGAATGATGAGGATCCTTGTGAATTTGGATCAACGGACGATGAAAGAGTACTAAATGCACCTTCGAAGGGTAGCATATTCAGCGCTTGACATGCATAGGCTGAATAAAGGAGTGAACCTTTGCTAACTCCTGGGACTAAGCCCCAGCTTCCTTCTGTTGACTGGGTGTTTAGAATGAAACTCTCCGCAGCAGTCGCATTTACGCTTGGTATTGCATTAAGAGTATCTAATGCACTGAGAGCAAAATATGTACTTACAAGATTAGGATCCTTAGTCGCATTGACATCTTCAATAACCCCTACAAACTCGGGTTATTGATATTCTAGAACTTGGCGGTTGAGTAACCACGTCTGAACGCTTGATGCTCCAGGTACGAGAATGACCGGATTAATAGCGTAGTAAGCTAATACAGCTGCGGTTGTAGCAGTTACACTCGCGCGATCTGAGATTGGACTAAGCATGTATGCATCACCATCTCTACAACTCTCAATCCACTCAATAGTTGCAGATTCATTGACATATGTGTCCCAAGCATTTTCAAGGGGGTACAATTGATCAATGATTCTCAGTGATGCCAAAGCGTAGTAGGTTGAAACCAGATCAGGGTATACTTCACTTGCGCTACCAAATCCTCCAGAGTCTGAAGTCTTGTTAATCCAGAAGGCATTAGCTGTTTGATTGATATCAAACTCATCTGTACCAGGAATACCTCCCTCATTCTTCAAGATCTGCCAAAGCCGAAGACCATGATAGTTAGTAGCAGTTGTGACAGGTCCTAGAAGGTAGTCGCTGAATCCTCCATAGTATGGCTCTTCATTTTCATCACCGGTCAGCCACTGAATGTTGCTCGAGAATTCCAAGGCATTAGGTACAGATATTGGCGGTGGTCTCTGTGCGAGTACACCTACTTCATCCATAATACTGATAGCACCATAAGTGGGGTTCACACGCGTCACACCATCGAATGGGAGCTTATAGCCACCTCTTACTGCATCATAATTATCTGCCATATATGATGTCAAGGAGTCATATCGACTCGCAGCAGCCACGGGCGGGGCCGCGACAGATATTAAAACTAGAGCAAATGCTAGTGAGATTGCTACGACTTTGACCTTTTTCATGGATACATCACGGTCAATTTCAATATCACTGAGGTATTGGCTCAGTGCTTTGAGGTTCGGGCTGAGGTGTGGTTATTAACGTTTCCCCATAACAACAGATGTACTAGCAAAAGGAGGCTATGCATACCCAATGGAACCTCTTTGCATCTTTCTTATGTGCGCATAGGCTGAATCTGCTGATATTGCGCCATGCCCAACAGCAACAGCGATTTGTTTCATCGATTCTACGATATCTCCCGCCGCAAAGACTCCAAGGATATTTGTAGCCTGCTTTGCATTGACGATAACCTCTCCACGTTCATTGGTCACAACACCGATGCTTCTTGCGAGTGTACTCTCAGGGTTGGAACCAAGTGCGACGAAGACTCCCTCAACTGGTAATGAGCGAACTTCTCCAGTCTTCACATTCTCAAGAACAAGTTCATTCACCAAGTCATTTCCTTTGATCTCCTTGACAATGGTGTCCCAAATTATTTCGACACTTGCTTTGAAAACATAATCTTGGATTATTTTCTCAGCCCTCAGCTCATCTCTTCTGTGTATCAAATACACCTTCTCAACGACCTCTGAGAGATATAGCGCCTCTGTGACTGCAGTATTTCCTCCACCTACAACTGCTACTGTCTTGTTTCTGAAAAGCGGTCCATCACAGGTTGCGCAGAAAGACACACCCCTTCCAGTGAGCAAATCCTCCCCTGGAACCCCAAGATGTTTGTGACCGCCTCCTGTGGCAAATATAATGGCTTTCCCCCTATAGACTCCGCGTCGCGTATCAAGGAGAAAATCTCCATCTTCTCCCTCAAGTTCAATGCTTTTGACTTCAGTGATTTCCTTGATAATTGCTCCACACTTCTTGACCTGCTCTTTCATTTTAGTAGCGAGTTCGAGACCAACGATGAATGTGTACCCGGGATAATTTTCAATACCTGGACTAGTGGCTTGAGCTCCTCCTAATACCTTTGATTCAAGCAGGAGCGTTTTGAGCCCGTATCGTGCCCCATACATTGCCGCAGTCATCCCTGCAGGACCTCCACCAATAATTATCAATTCCCAGTCCAAATCTTCTGTCAAATCACTATCTCCGTAGTTTAGTCCCAGGGGTTGTGTTTAGGATTTTCAGTTTGGCTTAATCTTTCTTTCTCGTGTGGAAATTTAGACCGAGCTCCTTCATCTCAAATGAGGTTAAGTCCGTTTCTGGTATGACCTCAAGTCGTTTGATTGGTCTGAGTAAATCTGAGATTCTCCGAAAGGTTACTTCCCTAATTGGGAGTTGTCCGTGATTCATGAGGTAGACTGCTTTTCTGAATCTCTCTGGATCATAACTAAAAACATGTCCTGGTCCTACAACCAAAACTGCATCAACTGAATCCAATCCATCCCAGGGCCACGCAGAATTATTAAAACCTTCAATGATTACAATATCGGCAAGACCTTCAAGATGAGCAAATGACTCTGAAACATGTTGCTCAAAATTCTGGTGTTCAAATTCTTGTACTGCTTCCAGACTGTTGACTTCGTAGATACTCGCATTTCTAGTTAGCTTCCCAACTTCCTCAAGCCCGATAATTACCCGTTCTTCTTCGAACAGTTTCTGTGCTGTGAGGATCGTTGAATCTATCCCCTCCTTAACTGGTCGACTAAATCGTTTCAACGCTAGAATTGAACTTGATCCAGCTAACCCTAGAGTGTTTGGGAGTGTTTGAAGAGGTCTTTCAATCCTCATCGGTACGAACAGAGTATGAATTGGATTTGCCAGTTCAATCGGACTCTTAGGATTTGAAGTCGCTCGAACCGCCTTTGCATCTTTTGAAAATAACACACCTTCTTTCATGCACATTTTCGTATGCTCAAAGTCATACCAATAATTGTGCCCACTCAGTGGTTTGAAATATTCAACTGTTTGACTTGTTTCTGATAAAGCTTTGATCACTCTTGTTGCGAGCTGTGTCTTACCACTGTCGAAGCTATTCATTCCAGTTAGTAAGATACGCTTGGTCAACCTGAATAACCTCGTTGAAAAAGAGAGAAGTGGAGCCGAAAAGGCTCCAATATTCAGTATTCTTCTATTACATCATTCCGGGCATGCCGCCCATCCCGCCAGGCATTCCACCCATGCCACCAGCACCTGGTGGTGGACCTGAGGAGGCTCGTGCAGCAATTACATCATCAATTCTGAGGATCATCTGAGCTGCTTCAGCTGCTGAACGGATAGCTTGACTCTTGACTCGAGCGGGCTCGATTACGCCTGCCTTCATCATGTCAGTGGTCTTACCCTTGATAACATCAACACCGAACCAGGTACCAGTCGCCTTGGTGTGCTCCTTGTTCAGGTCTGCGATGATATCGATTGGATCGTGACCTCCATTCTCAGCCAAGGTTTTAGGAATGATAAGCATTGATTCTGCAAAGGCTTCAATAGCCAGTTGCTCACGACCACCAACTTTGTTGGCAAAAGCTTCTAGTTGCCTAGCAATTTCGGTTTCAATTGAACCTCCACCAGCAACATAGGTAGTATCCTCAACAACGTTTCTCACAACGGAGAGTGCATCATGAAGTGCTCGATCTGCCTCATCAACAACATGTTCGGTTCCACCACGTATCACAATAGATACTGCCTTAGGATCCTTGCAGTTCTTGACATATACAAGCTTGTCGTCGCCAATCTTGACCTCTTCCACAATTCCTGCCTCACCGAGGTAGTCTGCATTTAACTCGTCTAGGCTCGTGGCAATGTTTCCACCTGTAGCCTTTCCAAGCTTCTCCAGTGTGCTCTTCTTTGCTCTGCGAATTGCCATAATGCCATTCTTAGCCAGAAAGTGCTGCGCCACATCATCAATTCCTTTCTGACAGACAAGAACATTGGCACCACTGGCTACAATTTTATCAACCATGTCTGTGAGCATCCTCTGCTCTTCATCCAGGAATGCTTTGATCTGCTCCGGTCGGTCGATCTTGATCTCTGCATCGAACTCGGTCTTCTCGACCTCGATTGCTGCATTCACAAGTGCAATCTTCGCATTCTCGACTTTCTTGGGCATTGATGCATGAACAATTTCCTTGTCAATGACCATTCCAGTCACAAGCTCGGTTTCATTCAGACTCTTGCCTTGTTTCTTGATGATCTCAATCATCTCGATGTCAGCTTTAGCTCCTCCATCAGTCTTCTCTGCAATCTGAAGGACAGAGTCGACAGCAATCTTCGCGAAGTGGTCTCTAGAACCAACTACGGATTTACTGTTCATTGATGTAGCTGCAATACCGGTTAGGACTTTCTTATCCATGCCAACCATTGTTACTGAGATACTATTGAGTATGTCAGTAGCTTTCTCGGCTGCTTTCTGATACCCTCCGACAATAATAGTCGGATGAATCTTCATTTCCAACAATTCCTGTGCTCTTTTCAGGAGTTCTCCAGCAATAACGACGGATGTTGTAGTTCCATCTCCGGTCTCCTGATCTTGGCTCTTAGCCACTTCAACGAGCATCTTTGCAGCTGGGTGTTGTACATCAATCTCTTTCAGAATTGAAGCCCCATCGTTAGTGATGGTGACATCTCCTAGACTATCAACGAGCATTTTATCCATGCCGCGTGGACCAAGAGTGGACTTCACTGCGTCAGATATGACAATTCCAGCCATGATGTTGTTGGACTGTGCGGACTTGCCGCGTGTTCTCGAAGTACCCTCCTTTAGAATTAGGATGGGTGTACCTGATAACTGTGCCATTTTTATTTCCCCAATTTGTTTACGACAGTGTCACTCTTTCCCTAGGATGGAGTAACGAGCTGTCCATTATGAAAAGTGTACAAGCACTTCGTGTTTGTACATCCTGAGATTTCTGCAGGATTTACGTTTTTAAAGCTTGCCAAAGGCCTCTAATATTTCGCGAACGAATAGCATCTTCGTACGTACCAGCAGGCCTGTGTATTGCGGACGGTTATTAATATTTCAAAGGGCATATCAATTCATTATCGTAGAATCATCTGGGGTCTGTAATGAATCAGGATAATATTTCCACTGAGATAGAACTCTATGGAGTGAGTCCTGGGATTATCGCAATGATTATGTTCTTCGTTACAATCTTTTCCCCCTTTAGCTTTATTCCGAATATGGGCATGTTCGGTTTCTACAACGTTCATTCAGGGATTTACGGGCTTTTTTGGATATTTGCTAATCCCTACATCTTTCTACCACTATGTCTTCTGAATTTACTCTATTCTTATTGGATTGTGAAATACTACCAAGCCAAGAGTTCGAAAGATGGTGCAATCTTGATCGGTTTATTCAGTATTCTGTTGCCCACAGTTATTGTTCTAAGTCTCACAGGTTTGTTTGGAAGCTTCCTAGTCATCTATCCTATTCCAATACAGTTCATAGTAGGTTTGATTATCCTATGGAGGATTGAAGTTCCTGAAGTCATTTCTCCTTGGTCTGGAATGCGATTAGATCTGTCCTGGTGGAAGTGGGAGCGACCTAAGAGAAAGAGTGATTGGGATCCCTTTAAAGAAGAGAAGAAAGCCTTAGAGAATGAAGATTCGGTTAATTCAGAATGACTCCTCTTCTAGCAAAGGACATAAGAATGACGCGACCTCTCAATGAATAATACGGGAGTGTCGAATGAACATGGACATTACATTCAACATTGGCGGAGAGGCTGGTCAAGGTATTGACACAATTGGAGATCTCTTGACACAAGTTTTTGTCAAATCTGGTTTCTACACATTCACACTGAAGGACTTCGAATCGAGGATTAGAGGTGGATACAACTTCAGTCAGATTCGAGTATCAGACAGCCCGGTTTATGCACCGGTCAACGAGATAGATTTGATAATTGCACTTTCGCGGGATGCGGTTGTGAATAAACGGTCACAGCTAATAGATGGGGGTGTTATTATCTTCGATGACTCTATCGAATTCACTGATCTCGAGGTGTGTCATCATGCAGCACCATTATTAAAGACTGCAAAAGAGGTAGGTGGCAATATCAGGATGATGAATGCCGCAGCTCTTGGGTCTGTTCTTGCAATCATTAAGTATCCACTCTCCCTTGCTGAAGAAGTTCTTAGGGCTATTTTTCAACGAAAAGGTGAGAAGATCGTAGCTGGAAATACTGCAGTTGCGACTGCTGCATACAATTACACTTCTGAGAAATGGAGTGGGTCTTGTGCACACGATATGAGCGCAATGAAGCAAGGCCCTTGCAAAGATAGACTCATCCTTACAGGTAATCGTGGGATAGCTCTTGGTGCGATGGCGTCTAATCTCAAGTGGATTTCTTCTTATCCAATGAGTCCTTCAACTGGGTGCTTCTCAGATATTGTTGCGAATGCTTCCAAGCTAAATATTGGTGTCATTCAGACTGAGGATGAGATAGCTTCACTCAACATGGCCATTGGTGCATCTATTGCGGGTGCTAGAAGCATGGTTACTACATCTGGTGGCGGTTTTGCCTTGATGGTGGAAGCTCTAGGATTAGCTGCTATGACGGAAACTCCGATTGTAATCTATAACGCCCAGAGACCTGGACCAAGCACTGGATTACCTACAAGAACGGAGCAGGCTGATTTGTTGTTTATGTTGAACTCCAGTCAAGGCGAGTTTCCAAGAATAATGTTGGCACCTAAAGATCCGATAGAAGCATTTGATGTTACTACACGTGCGTTCAATCTTGCAGATTGCTTTCAGGTTCCTGTCATGATTCTTGGTGACCAGTATTTTGCAGATTCTGTGATGAATGTGCCAAGAATCGAAACCTCTAAGGTTGTAATTGACCGTGGACCTCTTGCTCCTAAGAAAATGACAGAACCTTACATGAGGTACAAATTGACTGATGATAGTATTTCCCCAAGAGCATTCCCAGGTGATGAGGGGAAAGTTGTTGTTGCTTCTAGCAATGTTCATAGTGAAGATGGTCACCTAACTGAGGACCCGGTTGTTCGAAACGCAATGGTTCGGAAGTCACTCAACAAATTACCTAACATTCTCAGAGCGTTGAATCCTCCAACTGTCTACGGTGGTCAAGGGGCTGAAACAACTTTGCTGACATGGGGTTCAATATGGGGTGCCGCGTACGAGGCGATGACTCGACTCTCTGACAAAGGAGTTTCAATAAACCAGATTCATTTCTCTGACATCTATCCATTGCGAACCGAGCTTCTTCGAGGAGTGTTTAATGAGGCGAAGAAGGTTGTAGCAGTTGAACAAAACGCTACGTCGCAATTTGCAAGGCTAGTGAGAATGGAAACAGGGCTCACAGTAAATCAACATGTAAACAAGTATGATGGACGACAAATGACGGCGTCGTTTATCATTGACCATCTTAAGGAGGCTGGAATAGTATGATTTCAAAGGAACAACTTGAAGGTGTTCAGGATATTACTTGGTGTACTGGATGTGGAAATCATGGAATACTTGTTGCGCTCCGGGACACAGTAATGAAACTGCGTTATCCTCAGCATGAATATCTGCTAGTGTCTGGAATCGGTTGTGGGTCTAAGATTCCACATTACATTAACTTGAATACTATCCACACCCTTCATGGCAGGTCAATAGCAGTTGCACAGGGTGCTCATCTTGTGAATTTGGACCTGAAAGTTCTCGTCCATGTTGGAGATGGTGATACACTTGGGGAGGGTTTGGGACATCTCATGCATGCTGCAAGACGGAATGTCAATATCTCCGTCTTTATCCACAATAATGGTGTTATGGGACTCACAAAAGGTCAATTCTCTCCATCTGCGCGGAGAGGTTATGTTTCAACCACATCACCTCCCGCAGCTGGAGCACCCATGGATCCAGTGAACACCGTAGCTTTTGCTTTAACAGGTGGAGCCACATTTGTCGGTAGAGGATTTTCTGGAAACCGGAAATCACTGATTTCACTCATGACTCAGGCCGTGAAACATAAGGGATTCGCAGTCGTTGACATTTTACAACCTTGTGTGACTTGGAATCGCGAACTCACCTGGAAATTCTACAATGAGCATACATACTCATTACAAGAGTCTGGACATGACATTGCAAACAAACAACTAGCTTTGGAGAAAGCTTTCAGCAACGGTGAGAAGATTCCGACAGGTGTGTTTTACAAAACAAAAGCCCCAGTTCTGTCTGAAAGCTTGGCCATTCCGCAAGATAGCCAGTTGAAAGAACACAAAACAAATCCAAAGGATGTTCAAGCTATAATAGACGGGTTACTGATTCCATGAATTGGTGTTTCCTATGACCGAATATCGAATCGAGAAAGACGCTATTGGTGAGTTGAAAGTACCCCTCGATGTGTATTGGGGAATCACCACTCAGCGTGCAATCATGAACTTCCAGATTAGTGGTAAAACCTTCTCCACAGAATTCATTCATGCGCTTGCTCAAGTGAAGAAGGCATGTCTCATTGCAAATAGAAACTCCAAGCTGATACCAGAGGAAATTTTCACTGTTTTAGAGACCTCGATTGATGAAGTACTCGAAAGCAAGCATGATGATCAGTTTCCCATTGACGTGTATCAAACAGGTTCTGGAACGCAGACCAACATGAACATGAATGAAGTTCTGGCAAATCGTGCAAACGAGATTCTGGATCAACCAAAAGGTATGAAGTCACCTGTCCATCCCAACAACACAGTGAACATGAGTCAGTCTAGCAATGACGTGATTCCTACTGCAATGCATATTTCTGCCCTCTCGGCAATCCGAACCAATCTACTTCCAGCAATGGATAGACTCAGGAAAACCCTTGGTGATAAGATAGAGGAGTTCGAGGGAATCGTGAAGGTTGGTCGGACACATTTGCAGGATGCTGTTCCTATTTTATTATCTACTGAATTTTCAGTCTACAAATCACAAATAGTGACCTCGCTCGATCTAGACTTATCCTCAGTTGTTGAATCGCTGTCCCTCCTACCAATCGGTGGAACCGCTCTGGGTACAGGTCTCAATGCACCAAAGGACTTTGCGAAACATGCCGTGAAAGAACTCAGTATAATGACAGGAAATAACTTCAAAGTAAATCCAGTGAAAGCTGAAGGCATTTCGTCTCACAATGCCATTGTGAGAGCAAGTTCCTTCCTCAGAAGTATTGCATTGACATGTATGAAGATGGCGAATGATATTCGCTGGATGGGAAGTGGCCCACGAGCCGGTCTTGGTGAACTCATTCTGCCTTCTAACGAACCTGGTTCATCAATCATGCCTGGGAAGATTAATCCTACTCAATCTGAAGCGTTGATTCAAGTCTGTTTGCAAGTAATTGGAAATGATGCCACAATCGCTGCTGCAGAAGGATTTGGAAGTATATTAGATCTAAACGTTTCCAAACCAGTCATGATTGTAAACCTCCTCGACTCTATTCGTCTTCTATCTGGAGGCATTGATTCGTTCACAATGAACTGTCTCCAGGGTCTCAAAGCCAATGAAACGCAGATACAGAAGCAGTTGGATAACAGCTTGATGATAGTGACTAGATTATCCCCTCTCATCGGATACGACCGTGCATCTGAGATTGCTAAGAAAGCTCATGAATCTGGGAAGACAATTCGTGAAGTTGTGAATGAATCTGGCATCGAGATTGAGGGTGACTTGGATGACATCCTGGATCCATCAAAGATGGTCTAGTCGAAAAGCCGTACACATAATAACAGAGCAGGTCATCAGATACACCTGAGGTGAGTGACGATTTCTACATATGACCATGATGTTCTCATTGTGGGAGCAGGACTATCTGGATTGAGAGTTGCTATTGAATTGGCTGACAATTTTGATGTCGCAATCGTGACAAAAGTCCATCCACTTAGGTCTCATTCTGTAGCCGCTCAAGGCGGAATCAACGCTTCACTAGGTGTTGATGATTCATGGGAGGCTCATGCCTTTGATACTGTAAAAGGATCTGACTATTTAGCTGATCAGGATGTGGTTGAGCTTCTTGCAAAGGAAGCCCCACGAGCTGTCATCGAGAATGAACGATGGGGAACAGCATTCTCCCGTACAGATGATGGTAGGATTGCTCAGAGACCTTTCGGTGGTGCAGCATTTCCCCGCACTTGCTATGCTGCTGATAGAACCGGGCATAATCTTTTACACACTACATTTGAACAGGCTCTCAGAAGAGGTATCAAGTTTTACACTGAGTGGTTTGTCACTTCACTCGTGAAATCTAGTGATAGTGTCTGTGGTTTCACAGCTATCGATATTGCATCTGGAGAAGTACACGGTTTTGCGGCTAAAGCGGTGGTCATCGCAACTGGTGGGTTTGGTCGAGTATATGCACATTCCACAAACGCACTCATCAACACAGGAGACGGGTGTGCACTCGCTCTCAGGGTTGGAGTTCCATTGAAAGATATGGAGTTCATCCAATTTCATCCGACTTGTCTGTTTGGTTCGAGCATACTCATGACAGAAGGTGCAAGAGGTGAAGGAGGATATCTTGTCAACTCTGAAGGAAAACGGTTCATGGACATATATGCTCCAAACAAGATGGAATTGGCACCTAGGGATATCGTTGCTCGTGCTATTAGAACTGAAGTTCTAGAGGGTCGGGGATTTGAGGATGAATATGTTCACCTTGATTTGCGACACCTTGGGAAAAAGAAAATCATGGAACGTCTACCAGGGATTAGAGAGATTTGTATCCACTTTGCAGGACTTGACCCAATTAATGAACCAATACCAATTCAACCTGCACATCACTATTCGATGGGTGGTATTCACACGGATAAACATGGAATCACACCAGTTTCTGGACTCTTCTCGGTTGGTGAAGCTGCGTGCATGAGTGTACATGGAGCAAACAGGCTCGGCGGAAACTCCCTACTTGAAACACTGGTTTTCGGTAGAGTTGTAGGAGGAAAAGTTGCTGAATACGCTGGCACTGCAAAGACTCCAGACAAAGCTTGTGTAGAACAGGAAACCTTCAAAACACGTGAGAGACTTCAAACTCTGTTTCTACATGAGGGAGGAGACTCGCCTGCAGACATTCGCGAAACTATGGGTCAGACAATGGATGTCCTCGTGGGAGTATATCGGAACTCCCAAGGTCTTGAAGCTGCTCTTAAGTTGATTCGCGAGTTGAAGGAACGATTCAATGATGTGAGTGTTGGTCGCAGTGATGAAAAGTACAATTTCGCATTGATTCGAGTTCTTGAATTAGAAAATATGTTGGATTTAGCAGAAATCATCACGATGGGCGCGCTTATGCGACGGGAGAGTCGTGGTGCTCATTGGAGATTAGACTACCCCGCTCGTGACGATGAAAATTTCTTGAAACATTCGTTGTTTACCAAGGTTGACGACCACGTCAAAACTGAATTGATAGATGTGAATTTGGGAATGTTTGAAGTGAAGGAGAGGACCTACTGATGATGTTCAGAATTGCTAGAAGTAGAGATGGTGATTCTATCACCCACTATGATCTTTACAAAGTGGACGTAAAAAAGGGAATGACCGTCCTCGATGCACTCTTTCAGATTCAGGATCGAATGGATGCATCCCTCTCATTCAGATACTCGTGCCGTGGTGCGGTATGTGGTAGTTGTTCAATGTTGATCAATAAAGAACCCCGACTTGCCTGTAGGACTCAAGTGGCTGATGTAAAAGGTAATAACATGAAACTGAAACCCTTCCCAGCAATCTCTGAAGGTCCGACTGGATGGAATCCTGAAATAGAGATACTGATCGAGCCAATTCCTAATATGCCCATTCTGAAAGACTTGGTTGTTGACATGGCAAAGTTCTATGATGTTCTTGAGTCGATGAAGTTGTGGAGTGAATCTGAGGATGAGGATAAACCTCGTGTTCAGAGTCCTGAGGAACGAAAAAAGATAGAACGATATGTGAACTGCATCCTCTGTGCTCTCTGTTATAGTTCATGTCCAATTAATGCGGTGAAAGAAGAGTATGTTGGTCCAGCTGCACTTGCCAAGGTTTGGAGATTTCATGAGGACTCTCGCAATTCCGACCAGAAGAGACTCCTGGAAACAGCAAAACAGTCTGATGGTGCACCTCTGTGTGACCTCATCATGAACTGTGTGAAGGCTTGTCCGAAGGGAGTAGCACCTGGAGGAGCAATCAGAAAAATCAAGAATCTATAAACGGGGTTGACGTTCCACTATCTCAATAGGTTTCTGCTTGGACCGATAAGTTATAACGCTTGGAACAAGAGTTGCAAACAGGTGGCGAGATGAGCCAGAGGTCGAATCGTTTAGTTAGATTGTTTGGCACAAGAGTTGCTTTGATCTCTAGAGGAGGCCTTGCGATTGCCACATTGCTTGTAGCTCTGCCTCTCTCAGGATTCCTTTTCCTCTACTTTGGTTTTTCAATTCTATCCACAAACTGGTTAATTTCACTATTATTGATGCTCCTTGTGGGAACAATAACTCATTTCGTGTTCTTACTGATTCTAAATTTCCGGTTCAAGAATCCGTCAACTAATCCTGCATTTCTCGAACTAATCGGTCGAGTCCATCAAAAAATCCTAATTCCCTCCAACGCACAAGTATGGATTCGTCACAGTAGTGACGCATTCATCACATCCACATTCAATCCGGTTTTTGTTGCG
This sequence comes from Candidatus Thorarchaeota archaeon, assembly GCA_004376265.1. Classification (GTDB taxonomy): domain Archaea; phylum Asgardarchaeota; class Thorarchaeia; order Thorarchaeales; family Thorarchaeaceae; genus SMTZ1-45. The sequence goes on along the minus strand of SOKL01000120.1, from coordinate 17,613 downwards.
GTCATACTTTCAGAGCCCATGTTGGAATTGATGTTGGATCGCCCAGAGGCTGGTGAGGTTCTGCTTGCGTTCCATCTGGCGAGGATTCCACGAAATCGCTGGTTCGGTGATTACATGGGCTCGCTTGTTTTACTCTTGATTCTCACAAATCTCTCTGCATTGTTTCTGGTTCCGCTTTTAATATCCACAATTTCAATGATAGAATATTATGGGCCCTTAATGATAATCAGCCTTCTTTCTTCCCTCATGCCTTACTTCTTCATTCCATTCTTCCTTGCCTTTATGATTAAAGGTGCATTTTGGCGACATGAATCAGTATTTTTGCGAGTCGCGGAAGTCTATGGTATGCATCCTCAGGTAGCAAAGGTGGAAGTTGAAAGAGGTTCTCCTCTAGATGAAGAAGAAATGCAGTCTGTCATCTGGGGCTTGCGAGAATGGGAGAAGAAAAGACGTGGTGCTCGTAGATTGGGTATAAGTATGATAGCTACAATACTGATCGGACTTACTTTGTTGTTCGTGACAGTTTCAGTTAGCATTCCGTACTCTCCTTACCTTTTCTATGTGTTAATCTATATTCCCTTCATCGCTGCGTTTGTTATAGGAGTCATTATCTATTTCGTCATTAAAAGATGGGACAATAATGCAATGGGAGATGTCTTCGTTGAAACGACTGATTCTCACGAACCGATTTGGATGGACTGAGTATCATACTTTAACTAGGGAATAAGAAACAGACCTATAGGTTCTCTCAATCCTCTCTTTTGCGACCGTGATTGCAGCTTCAGATGAATCACAAAGAATCCAGCGTCGATTAGTGGCCATTGCTGCTACAGCTGTTGTTCCGGACCCAGCAAAGAAATCCACAACAAGATCTCCTGGATCTGTGGCTGATTCAATGACCCTTTCTAGTAACGATTCTGGTTTCTGAGTTAGGAACCCAGTATTCTCCTTTGACAGACCTTGAACCGGAGGAATATCAATCCACAAATCAGAAACCACAATGCCTGGTACATTTGAAAGATACTGTTTCTTTGTGTATCTTCCATTCTTGCTTTTGTAGATGAGATTCATATTCCACCAATCATCTAGTGTTTCCTTTCGGTAGAGATAGGGAGCTCTCCTCCCTCTCCACTCAAATTGCTTTCGCCCCTCCGTTCTCTGGATACCCTGCGCTTCAATTTCAATAAGTCTGAACTTACCCTTGTCGTCTTCATAGCTATATGGTTTCCGAGATTTCTCGTCATGATCTCTATAGACTTGATTTGTTCTGAACTTTGATGCATTTGCAGCAAAGAGAAGGATGACATCATGTTGACTACCGAATCCCTTGCTCTGGGCTTTCGGACTGTTTGTACGTTTCCACACTATCTCATTAACGAAATTGGAATATCCGAATATCTCATCGAGAATTACTTTGATATAGTGTGAAACATGCCCGTCAACATGAACCCAAAGAGACCCATCTTCTTTGAGTAATGGTTTCATTGCCTCGAGTCTGACCCTCATGAACTCGAGATATTCTTCGAGACCTCCTTCCCACTTATCGCTGTATGTTTCCTTTTCTCTCAGAACTCCTGCTGATTTTCTATCTGCGCCTGAACGTGATTTTAGGGTATAATCAGTTCCCGAGAAGAAAGGTGGATCAATATAGATTAGACGAACCTGTCCACTGAGCATCTCTCGGTAACTCCTGATGGCATCAAGACAATCACCATACATGATCAGGTTTTGCCAATCCTTCATATTCAATGATTATGTGCTCCTCCTTATGATACCTTTGAGGTACTGTGGAGTAATGAATGAGAGGATTGGAACTAGGAAATTTACATCTCCATATCATCAGTGACTTCTTCCCCAGGCTCTTGAGCTTCAGCCTTTGCCCTGGCGACTCCAATCTTAATTAGTCCAACCACGTAACCTGCAATGCGATTACGGACCTTCTTTGTCATGACGTCAGTGAGTTGTTCTACCAATCTCTTGTTGGTTTCAAAATCATCTGTAAATGTGTCCGGGTAAAGAGCCAGCAGGTTCTTTGCCGCATTCTTAATGTATCGAGGTCTTACACTACCCAATTCTAACTCACCGAATTATCTGTGAATGCCGGTGTGCTCCAGACTGAGTTTATAAAGCATGTGGTGCGCCTTTGACTCTGAGCGTGAATTCTTGCTATACGCGACGTTAGCTCAAGCTTATGACACGATCGAGACAACGAGTGGCACTCTTGATAAAATCCAATTATTCTCAGAGCTGCTAGAAAAGGTCGACCCGTCAGAGATAGAACGTATAATATCTCTGACCATGGGTAAATTGCATCCTGACTGGAAGAGCCAACCAGAGATAGGAATCGCGGAGAAAATGGCAGTCCAAGTAGTGGCTTCAGCTGCTTCTGTTTCCGAGAGTGATGTCCAGAAGACGTTGCAGAAAGCGGGAGATATTGGGAGCGCAGGAGAGCAACTATTGCAGGAAAGCGCCCAAGCTACTTTGTTCGCGGAGGACCTGACAGTCTTCACGGTATACGAGACCTTGAACCAGACTTCGAAAGTATCAGGACCCGGGAGTAATAAGATCAAGGTTTCCAGACTAGTCGGCCTTCTCACTGATGCGGAGCCGGTAGAAGCACGATACATTCTCAGGACAGTGACGGGGTCTCTCCGACTTGGTTTTGGTAACATGGGAATCATTGATGCATTGTCAACTGCTTTCACCGGCAATCGGGATGCAAGAAGCGAGATTGAAAATGCGTTCAATGTCTGTAGTGATCTGAGTCATGTGGCTTCAGTACTCGCTAACCAAGGAATCGATTCTGTGAGGTCGATAAAGACTGAAGTGGGAATTCCCATTCGAATGATGGCTGCAAAGAAGCTGTCAAGTGCTTCCGAGATAATTGAAAAAACCGGTGGGAAGGCACTAGTTGAGAATAAGTACGATGGGGAGCGGATTCAGGTTCACAAGAATGGTGATGAGGTTGTTCTCTACTCACGGCGACAAGAGGTTATTACATCACAATACCCTGATGTTGTAGATTTGGTCCTAGAACACGTGAAAGCCGATACTTGTGTTATGGAGTGTGAATGTGTTGCAATAGACCCAGCTACCGGCAAGATGCGTCCTTTCCAAGAATTAATGCGGCGAAGACGAAAGACCGACATCGAGGCTACGAGAAAGGAAGTTCCTGTTGCCATCTACTTCTTTGATATTCTGTTTCTCAATGGTGAGGACGTCACATCACATCCTATGTTAAAACGACGAGCACTGATAGAGAAAACTATTCAGGTCACTAAATACGTTCATCTCACAGTTGCTGAGTTAACAGAGGATCCGGAACAGCTTCAAGAGATATTCGAAGAAGCTATCAGCACCGGTCATGAAGGTGTGATAGCTAAGTCTGTTCACAAAGAATCGACCTATCAAGCTGGTTCTAGAAGCTGGCTCTGGATCAAATTGAAGGCATCTTATACCGAGGGTTTCGCAGATTCTATGGATTTGGTATTAGTTGGTGCAATTCACGGTCGCGGAAAAAGAACTGGGCTCTACGGTGCATTTCTTGCATCAGTCTATGATCATAATGATGATACATTCCCCACAGTATGTAAGATCGGAACTGGTTTTACTGATGATATATTGGTCGAGTTCAAGGAGCGGCTTGACCATCACAAGATTGACTCAAAACATGCTAAAGTTATCTCGGATATTAAGGCGGACGTTTGGTTCGAGCCCATCGAGGTGATCGAAGTGCTTGGTGATGAGATAACAGAAAGTCCTACCCATCCAGCTGGAAAACAGTACCTGAAGGATAAAGGACTTGCAATACGTTTTCCAAGATTTACTGGTCGCTGGCGTGATGATAAGAACCCCACACAAGCAACATCGGTCGATGAACTGATTGAAGCCTTTGAACATCAGAGAGGAAATAATCAATAGTGCACTTCCGACAGTTTTACATGCAACCTCTTCATAGCTTGGCCTGTACCTGGAGGCATTCAAATGCATAGCGTGCGTGTACAGGACCAACGAATGCACTTTAGCGCGTCTCATTTTCTAAAGAGTGAGGACGAGGTAGAGAAGCTTCATGGGCATAACTATTCACTAAGGATAAAGCTCACAGGCCCGTTGAATGATGATGGTATGGTTTACGATTTCAGAGAGGTGAAATCAAAAGCTATCAAGATTTGCAAAACCTTGGACCATCAGGTCTTGCTTCCTAGAGATTCTGAAACCATCAAAGTTTCCAAATCAGATGAATTCATCGAAGTGCATGTTGGCGAGAAAAGGTATGTCTTCCCTGAGGAAGACTGTGTGATAATTCCAACAAAAGCCACTACAGCCGAACTACTCGCTCAACATATCTTAAAAAATCTAGACTTTCCCAAAGATTTTGGTGTAAAGGTCTGTGTGAGTGAGAGCGAAGGTAACACGGGTTGCTACAAACGATAGTGCCATCCCTTGACAACTGAGAGGCGTATAATTTGGTCTTTGACACTCAGAATGAACAGCCCAAACACAGAATTCAACTTAGTAAAGTCGGTGTTAAGAATCTCAAGACATTCGTGATCACTGAACGTAGTGGTGTCAGGCATCACATACTTCCGAAGGTTGACATCACCATTGACCTCTCTGCGGAATTGAAAGGCGTGCATATGTCACGACTTGTGGAATCCATGACTGAGGAACTCAGTGACCAGTTCAGAGTTCATTCGTCAGTTGAACATATCCAGATGCGGATACTAGAGGGTCTTTCAAAGAAGCATAGTTTCAAACGGGGTGAAGTCAAGTTTGAATTTGAGTTTGGTTACGAGAGTCATACTCCTATATCCAGAAAAAGAACTTGGGAAGTCTGTGATGTCACAGCATTAACAACAATGGAAAAAGACAAACCATTCATGCATGAAGTGGAACTGAAGGTAATTGGGAATACAGTCTGCCCTCATTGCATGGCGAACAATAAGGGACTCACTCACATTCAGCGAGCCATTGGAAGATTACGTGTTGTCGGTGAGATTGATGAAATCCCAACTTATGGAACAATGATTGAGATCATTGAGAATTCATTCTCTAGCAAGACATACTCGCTTCTCAAACTAGAGGATGAAGTGCATGTTACAAAAGCTATGCATGACAACCCACTGCTTGTCGAAGATGTTTGTCGTAACATCTTACAACGTGCGAAAGAAAAGTATCTGGACCGAGACCTTGAGATGTTTGCAGAAGCACGTTCACTCGAGAGTATCCACAAGCATGATGTCATTGCTCAAGGCAGAATTATTACCAATGGTGATTGAGGTCTAGTTTGTCACACTACATCTGAACTAATATTATATTCACCATTCAAAGCCCCATATCTACATTTGACATATCCTTGACAGCTCTTGGAAGTTATGAGGATGGAAACAAGGAAATACCAAAATATTAGTATTCTTCTTTTGCTTCTTATTGTATTTCCGATTACTCACTTCTCGATGCAATTCTCGACGGAATCTAATTCATTTGAAGATATTCTTTTGCTTGACTCAAGTAACCCTATATTTCTACCGGAAACAGACAGAATTGAATCTCCCATTGTATCAGTCCCTGAAATTTGGTCACTATCTGATGCACCTGTACCCGTCCCAGCATCAGGTACACTGAATCCTGTTATTGTTGAACAGAGTGGATACGTCGAAACCGGCAATGTTTCTGCACGTACTGACACAGCAACAAACACGGAACAGATTCTAACAATTGACACTGAACACAATTGGGTGGCAAGTAGCGCAGAAGTTGATGTCTGGAATCTTGAAAAGATGTATGTTGTGAATGGCACATTTGATAGAGGCATCGCTGGCTATACTCTGAATCCAAATGGCACCCTAGAGAGTTATCCATTCGGATGGTCTGCAATTAGTTATAATTCAGATCTTGACCAGAATCAAATGGTCTCATATGAGGACAGCGGTAGATACTATATTTCTGTTCAGAATCAAGCTGAGGTGACAAATAATCCTAACCACATATACACACATTATGCTGATACAACTGTTTTTTGGAATCAGACGATTGACATAACTCCTCACACTGACAAATTTCTTCTAAGTTTCGAATATCTCTACTTGCAGGGTCTCCTGAATCCAAGTTTCAGTGGGGATTTTTCACTTCAGGTATTAATCGATGACGAATCTGTCTATAACATTGATTTGCCTTCTTTATCTGAAAGAGGTACATGGTTTTCAACAGGACAAATACCGATCACTGTTAATGTTTCTCCTGGTTTGACTACGTTCATGATTGGACTAGTCATTAACAACACACTGGTAGTCGATGGCGATAATGACTATGACTTGGATGGTTTTCCGGATGAAGCAACCAATACTCAATACATCAAGGTCTATATTGATGACATTTCACTAGTAGCAGAATCGCCTCCCGATTGTGATGAGGTGTCGTTAGAGTTCTCAGTCATTGGTTCAACAACAGCAATGATAGGTTCTAATGGTGTTGGATTCGGTCAGATAGTGAATCAAAGTTACTGGGACATAAGCTCCCTTGACTTTTCAATAACTTCCAATACAAGTGTATCTTTCGATTATAATGCGCGACTCTTGAATCATCGATTCCTCAATTCGAGTTGGACCACTGATATATTGGAACAAGGAGTAGCTTACACGATTGAATCTGGTAAGAGCGGCAATTTAGAGATGTACACCTATCTAGGATTTTTAGGAGTATATGAAGATCTCACACTTAGGATCATCCACGCAAGTGACTGGCAGAATATTACAGTTTTTGACCCATTCTTGAGTGACGTTACATCTAGCAGTACAATCCAATCTGGATTAATAACCATTCCAGAGATTCTTCTCCTAGATCGCTTAGGTTGGTGGAAGCTGACAGGTGATGCACCTAATTATGCAACATCAGCTGAGGTTGAACGCTATGATTCAGGTTCATTGGATTGGGTTAATGAGAGCATCTTTCATAGCTTTGATTCAGGGAGACTTGATGTTTCTCTTGGAACAGCTACTGAAACACCCATTCTATCAAATCCGGTTAATTTCACATGGACTTTACCAAACAGCACAGTCTGGGCAGAAACCTTGACAACAGGAGGAGTTGGTAATGCGAGCAGCTCTCCTGTTATCTTTGGACCCACAAACACAACAGCAGGAGTATGGGGTGTGAGTTTTATGTGGTCAAATGGTACTGAGCTCGCATTCGGTTCCAAAGACTTTGCATTGCATCACACTGCAGTTCTGGAGTCAGTCTTCTCAAACACTCTTGAGACTGTTGTCGGTCAACCTGTCACAGTTTACTTAAGATTCTTGGACGCAGAAAATGGTCAATTTCTAATGAATAACGGAGCCCAAGTTGTTGGTAACTGGTCTGGAACTGACATTGAATTCACTCCAGATGTTGTGAAGAATTGGTGGCAAGCTGATTTTGACACTGCTCTGGTAGGAGCGGGAAATTTCAAAATATATGTTGTTTCCACAGCTCCCTACTTTGAGACTGTCCCTCTGGTGATAACAATCAAGTCTCATTTCCTAACAACTCTTGAAACTCCAACTGGTCCACTGACCCCCCTAATTTATGGTAGACAGTACAGCTTTGATTACTTCTATGCAATGTCTTACAATGGTTCAGGCATAGATGCAGCTACAGTAGAAACAACAGAAGAAGGATCAGAATGGGCAACAGTTAGGAACACTGGAAATGGTCATTACAATCTAACATTAGAGCCGCTGGCTTCAAGGGACTACAGTATTCGAATCACATTCTCAAAAGTAGGATACGAGAATCAAACTCATGTCCTCTCATTCCTGGTGAATGACGTTGAAGTAATAGTGGGTTCCATCTCTTCACTTGGTGGTCTGGAGCTAGCACCATTTACAATCGAGGTCCAGATAGTTGAATCAGATACGGGAAAAAATGTGTCTGGCGCTAACGTCACTATTGCGATCTATCGTCCTGGCAATTTTCTCTATTTTGATACTTTGATGAACGAAACACGTGATGGTAATTATTCAGCAACTTTTCTAATGCCTAGCGCTGATAGTGAAACACACACTGTCAGGATATCAATTGAGAAAGATAATCACGAAATGGTTCATGATTTCAGCTCAACTCTCGATCCTCAGATTGATGTAAATAGACGAACGATGGAGACTCTACTTACGTTCTCGGGGCAAATTGGACTCGTCGCGACTGTAGCAATAGCCGCAGTTACAGGACAAAGAGTTCGTTCAAGAAGAAGACGAGAGAAACATACAACCGCCGTGTCTATTAAAAATAGATTCAATGATGCGAATAACATTCTTGGATTCCTTGTCCTTCACAAACTGAGTGGAGTTCCCATTTACTCAAAAGTGTTCAAAGGTGGTTTTGAGGAAGGAATACTCTCTGCGTTCATCACAGCTATCATGCATTTCAGAAAAGAGTTTGAAACCAGTGGAAAATCTGACACTTATACTCTGATTCCGATTTCCGAAGTGATTCGCACTGTACCAACTGACAATCTTATCTGTGCATTCATGAATATGACACCACCGTCTGTCGAACAGGAAATGAAAATGGTTGCGTACGCTCGTGCAATCGGAATGATGCTTGACGACTCTTTGGCTTTGCTTAGTGCACAGATTATTGATGCTAAGACAAGCAAGACACTCGAATGGTTGTTTGATGACCTTATGGACGGAATTCTTGTCAGGAGCTATCAGATTGGTGAGAAGAAGTTTCCCAAACCATTGAGGTTCATTGAGAAGGCAATCCCATTGGAAGAAAAGGATGGTACATTCAATCTTGCTAGATTGATCCGTTTATTGGCTTCCACTGAAGTATCAGGAGATGATGTCTATATTCGGGTTATGAAGGCAATTGAGGACGAGTACATCCTTCCAGTATATCCGTTAGACAATGATGTCGATTTGGACTCCGATTGATTTTATGAGCTATCATAATTGCGGTTAATTATGTGTAATCCTGTCTTCCTTATTATGCCGTGATACGAAGTATAGCTATAACTTAAATTCGAAGTTCTTTCTTTGAGTTCCGGGGTTACAGTTATGAAACAGGGACAACTTGTAGTTGCATTTGTCGTCCTAATTCTAGTCTATGGAAGTTTCTCATCATTTGATAATTATCCAAGTAATGCAGATTTTGATTTAACGAGTGACACTACTGATGACACCGGTAAAATTGCCCCTTTGGATGGAGGTCTTGTATCCGACCATATTGATTTTCTGGGAACACTTGATCCTGCGGTGATTGAGCAAACGGGAAATAAGACAACATCAATACTTCATGCCGAAACCGATTCAAAATCAAATGTCAAAACAAACCTGTCAATTGATACCTTGAATAATTGGACTGGAAGTAGAGTAACAGTTGATCTATGGAATCTTAATCGTTTGTATATCGAGAATGGTAGCTTAGCTGAAGGTATACCTGGATCTACAACAAATCCAACAGGGTCTGTTTCATTTAATCCCTATGGATGGGATGCAACTAGTTATCGTCCTGATTCAAATGTGGACATGATTGCTGGATACAGCAATCAAGAAGTAACTTTGATAGGTAGGGGGTATGGTTCACCAGGAGATTATCTCTATGCCAATGGTAGTACTGTATATTGGACCCAGGTTGTAAACAATACTCCCTATCTGGACAACTTCATTCTAAATTTTGATTACGTCTATATTAAGGGTCCTGACAGTAATCCCAATGTAACTCTCCGAGTATATATTGATGACACCTTAATTTGGACTAATACGACGGAATCCATGTTCACTTCCTATTGGAATAACACTGGAGATATATTAGTGGACTTAACTGGTATCGGTAGTGAGTTTGAATTCAAAATTGGGCTTTATATTGACGGAGATGTGTCTCACACTCACCAATGGATTGAATTCACACTGGATAACATACTTTTCGTTGGTGAAACTCGACCCACGTTTGATGAAGCAAATATTACACTAAGGATTGGTCAAAATTCAACAATCATAACAGGTGCAAGTGTTGGACAAGCAAGTATTGTCAATTCATCTCTATGGAGATCTGACAATGTGCTCGTTGAACTTGCCGCTGATTTGTCCTACTCATTTGATTATTCTGCTACAATGCTCAACAGTCGATTTATCAATTCAACAAAATCTACTTCTCTGTTAGATGATGGAGTTCTTTTCAATTCAGAATTAAATGGTAATCCAAAGATAGAATTCTTCACATTCATTGGCGCAATCCCTGACATAGATGATTTTACATTGATCATCAGAACTCCTAGTGATTGGGAGAATATTACCGTCTTTAATCCATCTGGGACGCCAATGACTTCATCTTGCAATATTTCATCAGGTAGGATTATTATTCCGAATTCGATTCTCTATAATCTAGGATGGTGGGAGGTCCACTTGGAATCACCAAACTATGTTAGAAATTTACAGACCCTCATGTTGAACGAACCCACTCTTACTTGGCTCCCTGAGACTGTATTTAGAAGTACAAACATAACAAAGCCATCAATCCAAATTGGATCAGATTCTCCCCTTACAAGTGCTCCACAAAATGTTGAAGTCATTTGGTTGATGCCAAATGGTACTGAATGGTATTCGGAGATGATAAGTGGAGGAGTCAATGGTGAGATAAATGGTTCTCAGTTGGAATTTGGATCAGCTAATACAACTGCGGGTATTTGGGAAGTAATTGTTTCGTGGACAAACGGCACTGAGTTAGCATTTGGCAGTATCAATTTTGAGGTTCATCATAGAACAATTCTCTATCCCCATGAGACAGTTATAGACACAGAAAGTGGACTCAGCAGATCGAATTTCGTTTATTACCAAGATTCGGAGAACAATGAATTTCTGAATGATCCTGCTGCATCCATAACTGCAAATTGGTCCGCTACTACTATCCATTTTGTATCTGTTCTAATTGAAAATAGATGGGTGGGTACTTTTGATACCTCATTAGTTGGACCTGGTTCCCACCTTGTTGTAGTTAATTCAAGTAGACCATTCTATGATGATGCATCTTGCACGTTTCTAGTGACAATCAGTTTAACAGATAATGACCTGTTGATTGATAATCCAACAGCAGAGATTGGTATTGGTGACAACTTTCTCGCGACCTTTAGTTATACCGATTTCTATGGGGCAGGAATCCCTGGAGCAAATGTGAGTATTGATTTTTCAGGCACAACTGATGGGGTCTCATGGGGTGGATTGAATGATTTTGGTGACGGTAATTACTCAATCGAATTTACTGCCGTGCACTCAGATAGTTATGCAATCACAATCTCCGCTTCAAAACAATATTATGAAGAAGACCAGGATGCCCTTTTCATTCTGGTTGGTGAAAAAACAACTAATCTCTCCCTTGAAAATGGAACATCTGCTCAAATCAGTTTTGGCGAACAATACCGATTGGTTGTACGATATACGAATGGGTCTGGTTTTGGCATAAACGGTGCAACTGTGAGCATAGTACACTCATCGCCAGAAACAGGTATTTCCTATACGGCCGCTACGAATGAAGGAAGTGGGTTCTTCTCATTCAACTTGACCCCCTCTGATACCGGGACATATACTCTAACAATTAACGCTTCACTTATTGACCACCGGACTCAGTTCATGTCCTTCACATTGACTGCAACAACAATATCTACCCAAATTCAAATTGCAGGTGATTCAACAGTCTCATCAGTCGGCGTAAACCAACCATTTCAGATACTACTATTTTATGAACAGACTAGCAGCGTTCCTACAAACATAAGTGATGCATCGATAAATGTCGATTTCACAAGTTATTCGATTCTTTCCTATGATATGATTCCACAAGTAGAAGGATATTTGATTTTCTTCAATACCAATCAGACGGGATTATACGAATTCACTATAACCGCAAACAAAACTGGATACCAAAGTGATGTAGTGTTATTTTCACTCATTGTTCAAGAGAGAGCAATACGTATAGAAATGGATTCTCCTGTTTGGTATCAACGTCATGATCTAAATATCACTCTAATGCTCATAGAGGTTGACACTGGAATTCCTGTTGTTGGGGCCCAGGTGTACTATAGACTCTATAGATCATTTGAAGTGGAGATGGAAGGATACCTGACTGAAGTATCATCTGGAGTATCACCGGGAGTATATTCAATTTTCATTCAACCGCCATGGTATGATGGTATAGGATATTCGATTCGTATCTTTGTTAATAAGACGAATTTTGCGCTGGATCAAGTTTATGATTTCCTGGTCACTCAATACACTCCTCCAGAACTTATTCCTCTAATTTGGCTTGAAACTTACCTTCCTCCAATACTAACAATTGCAGCTATTTCCATAGGTTCTCTGTTTGGACGCGTATTCTATGTACGCAAGAAGAAGACTGAGTTTGCTATCGATTTAGCGAACAAACGCCGCTTTGATGATGTAGACAACATCATCGGAGTTATTGTAATGCATAAGAGCAGCGGAATTCCAATATACTCTCGAATCGTGAAAGGAGGATTCGAAGAGGGTATTGTTGCAGCTTTCATTTCGGCAGTCACACACTTCCGGCAGGAGTTTGAGATGTTCGATGAGGAAGCAATGAGAGTAATCCCCATATCTGACATAATCCGCGCTGTTCAGACTCGCAATCTCATCTGTGCTTTCATCACTGTACGTTCAGCTTCCATTGAGCATAACAGGAAGATGGAATCATACGGGATGCAAGTCGGCACATATCTCGATGATCTATATGACAGTGGTAAACCATCCGCAATATTGGATGCGAAAGTTTCAGAGATGCTGGATTACATCTTCGAAACTTCAATGGATGGATCATTGAACCGATTCTACAAGATTGCTACACCTGCTGGTTTCCCGAGACGTTATCGTCACCTCGAAGAACTTCTTCTTACTCAGGAAACAAAACACTGCTCGAAACCGATCTATCTTGCACGAGGAGTAACTACTTTCGGAGTTTCCGAGGCACGAGGTTGTACTCTCGTTTCGGAAGCCATTGAGAAGGAATTGATTGTTCAGTGTGAGGAACATGAAACTTCAATCCCTGAGTTTGATTTCGCGGAGTTCTTTGAAGAACGAAATGGAAATAGTGAAAGTAAATCACCATAGACCTACTTCGATTCTTTCTAGAAATATGCTGAAAATGTGACCCCCCCTCCCCCCTTCTTTCTATTGGAACGTGGTTTGTAGGGTGTTGTTTAGTGAGACCTCGCGCCGTCTGATGGGCCTCTGTGTGTATATTGTCCCAATCTGCTCTACGTATTACGTGGGTAACACCTGAGTATAGTGCCACGTAACGCCAAGTCTTATTAGAAAATACAGTGGAAGTAGAGGTGAGTTGTACCACAGAAAACGAAACATATGGTGAAGCGAACAATGACCGAGGAAACACGACCCACATCAACCCTCCAAAAGAACGCGGAAGTTCTCCATACTCTCTATGGGCTGTTGGATAGTGACCGTGAACCAACGGACCAAGATGCGCAGAGTCTTCGTTACCTCTACGCGAGTTCCTGACTTCCTTTATGATCCTCATTTTCCAATGAGGTCATTTCGCTGTCTCCGTGTGCACCTCCCGGCATCATTGAGACACAGTGGGGTCGACGAGCCCTAGGGTTTGTCCCCCCACAACATCTTGCGTTGACTGTGGTCCACTCACCCTGGTTGATCAAAATGGCTGATGCAGAAAAGACAAAACTGGCCCGTTCAAAAGGTACATCCACAGTTCTCCGAAAGCATCGACTCCAATCAGATAGAGCTATGCGTCGGCGTCTCAAGAATCGGAGGTAGTTTTACAGATTCTCTTTCTTCACTGAGTTTCTCTTTCGAAAATCTTGGAACACGTGTTCTAAATTTCTACAAGTTCGAATTATCGTTAGAGTTATATTCTTAGACTCTGGTGAAGCTTTAACCTACTTGATTGAAGGCGGGAATAAAACTCAACGAAAGAAACGTCAGAACATTTATTTCAAAGGTCGCCTATGCGAGATACGTTAGATTAGTCTATCTTGCATTTTCTGCAGACTTTCCTCTTCAGTTCAGAGTAGGTTACAATCAACAGAAACAGGAGTGTGACTAAACTGAGAAATTATCCGACCAAAGATCCAGTGCTTGTAACATGCGGACTACCATATGCAAGCGGTCAGATGCACATCGGTCACCTCAGGACCTACGTGCCTGCAGACGTATTTGTCCGACTCCTGAAGAAGTTACAAGTGGATGTCACTTTCGTTTCCGGGTCTGATACTCATGGTACTCCAATCCTCACAATATCTGAGTCATTAGGGATTTCGCCGAAGGAACTGTATACCAAGTATCACAATCACTATCTGGAAACATTTCCAAAGTTGAATATCAACTTCGATAACTACGGTACCACGGATGACAAGGAGAACGTCGACCGGACCCTCCAAATTGTGAAAGAGTGGCAAAAGAATGACTACATCTACGCCAAGGATTTAGAAACACCATACTGTGATAGCTGTGGTCGATCACTGCCAGATCGATTCGTCCGAGGAACCTGCCCTCACTGTAGTGTAGATGCACGAGGAGATGAGTGTGACCAGGGTTGTGGTCGTTACCTCGAGCCAGGGGAAATCCTGAATCCTCGTTGTGCAATATGCGGGTCCCCAACAAGACCAGTGACAAGGACTCACTATTATTTCAAACTCAGTGAGTTTGAGGGCTTCCTAAAGGACTATCTGACTAATGTCGATGGAACAAAGAACGCAAAGAACTTCGCACTTGGTTGGATCAAGGAAGGGCTGAATGATTGGTGTATTACCCGTGACTTGGAGTGGGGTATCCCATATCCCGGCGACGAAGATCTGACAATCTACGTGTGGGTAGATGCGCCCATACATTACATTTCGAGCACTGAGCAGTGGGCTAAGAAGATTAAGAAACCCAAGGAGTGGGAGAAGTACTGGAAACCAGGAAATGGCAGGATTGTAAATTATATTGGCCTAGACATAGTACATCATCACTGTATCTTCTTTCCTGCAATGTTGAAGGCAAGTGGTTACAACCTTGCCTCCGCAATTGTTGCATCAGGCATGGTTAAGATTGAGGGTCACAATTTCAGCAGAGGTAGGGGCTATGTAGTGTGGGTTATCGAAGACTACCTTGATAGAGGTCTTGATCCTGATTATCTTCGATACTACATCGCTGCATACACATCTCAGACAAAAGACCTGGACTTCAGTTGGGATACATTCGCTGAAAAGGTTAACAACGAGCTCGTAGCAACATTGGGGAACTTTCTCTATAGAGCAGTTCACTTCACGCACAAACACTTTGGTGAAGTGCCTAAGGGCAAGTTCGACTCTAAGCTCAAGAAAGAACTAGAAACTGCAATCGATACAATAACTGACGCCGTGAACGAGTACGAACTAAAAAAGGTCGCAGACGAAGTTCTGAGAATAGCAGCAGTTGGCAATGAGTATTTCCAGTCCCAGCAACCGTGGAAGCTTGTAAAGGAAGATAAGAAGAAGACAGGAGAGGTTCTTTACAATGCATTAGCCTTGTCCAAGGCTCTAGCAATCTTCATCGAACCATTCCTTCCATCAGCTGCTGAAACGATATGGGGTCAGCTTGGTAATGATCCAACAAGCGTTCATGAGACTTTACTCAAGGATGCACTTATTCCACCTGCGATTGGAGTAAAATTGAGCAAGCCAGCTCCAGTTATTTCCAAGATTGATGAGGAGCTCCTAGCAGAACTCAAGCAGATCATTAGTGACCGAGTAACTACTGCGTCTGCAGCACAATCGGGAGAGGTTGAACTAAAATTGGCACCAATAAAAGATACAATAACATTTGACGACTTTCAGAAAATTGACCTCCGCGCCGGGAAGATTCTGAAGTGTGAAAAGGTGAAAGGTAAGGACCGGCTCCTCAAGATTGAGGTTGACATCGGTACTGAGAAGCGTACTATGGTGACAGGACTTGGTCATCTCTACAAACCTGAGGAACTTGAAGGTCTCACAGGTCTCTTCCTTGTAAATCTAGAGCCAAAGAAGATAGGCGGTATAGAGAGTCATGGTATGATCCTCGCTGTTGAAAGAGCTGACAAAGAAGGCGCTTGGGTACCTGTGAAACTCGATGAACTTCCACCAGGTAGTAAAGCGGCATAGTATAAGATGTAGAGATGGCTTTCATCTGTCTCTCATCTTACCATCTGTATCGTTTGAGGAGATGCGAATCCTTTAGTACCATGACTATATTCCATGAGAATCTGACAGGCATCATTCGCGTGAAAAAATAGAATGGACCAAAAAGAAATGTCAAACTCCATCTACTTTCTAAGACATGCAGAAACCAAATTTGATCCGTCAACACCAGTAACTGAGTGGTCCATAACATCAGACGGTTTGGAGAAGACGAAGGAACTCGCTTCGAAAGAGGCATTCGAGGTGATTCATGGAATTGTACATTCAAATGAGAAGAAGGCTTGTCAGACTGTAGATGCCTTTGCCGAGGGACTGGACATTCAAAAGTACGCGTTGTCAGGGTTGGACGAACTAAAACGTGAGCATGAGGGAAGTCTTTCGGATGAAGAATACAGAACGCGAGTCCGTGATACCTTAGTGAATATGAGTGAAAATGCGCCTGGTTGGGAGTCTGGAGCTGCCGCCCTCAAACGCTTCGAGAGTGCAGTAAACAAGATCAACATGATGTTTCATCGCAAGAATATCCTAGTGGTTTCACATGGGATTGTACTCACAGCTTACTTCTGCAAATTAAAGAATTTCCAGTCTATAGCATTTGAACGTTGGAGTCAATTGAAATGGTTGAATTGGGGACTTGTGCGAGGCGGCCGTGTTCTCATTGATATCGTCTAGTCCCCCCAACATTTTTGTGCAGTGACGCAATGCCTGTTCCAGTGGTTCAACATGACTAAGATTACCAAATCTATGATTACTTCTTTTTCCAAGTTCAAATCTGCATGGGAGAAAGATGCTGGTAAACCTGAGAACACCATCATGTACTATGTGATTGCCGCTCTCAATATCGAAAAGGACCCAAAACTTGCTGATGCAATGATGACAGTTTTAGTTTCGAAGAGAGATTGTATGGAGGATGGAGGGTCTCCATCAGGACTCAAGCTTGGAAGAAGTGCCAAGTACTTCATTGGTCAATTCAAGAAGAACAAGAACATTGCACGTTCTTACGTTGGTGGAACCTACAAGAACGAGTACAAGTTTAGCAAAAGCAACCTTACTATGACCGTAGTCAAGAAGCAGGAGCATGGGAAGGGTTTGAAAATCTTCATTGATAGCGGCGGTAAGGATCTTAACACGCCAGTTCAGCTCAGATCTAATTCTAGTGGACAGTGGAAACTTACTGAGTACAGTTCTATTTGCACTGGAGTAAGAAAGACTGTTGAAGAAGAGGGTGATTTCTGAATAATCAGGGATCCTTAAGGGGACTCTGAAAATGCATCCGTGACAACAACGACTATTCCTCAATTCTTATACTACTTGAATGAGAATCCTTTGTGATGTGCGGCCGTTTCTCTCTTTTGACATATGCAGAGGCTCTAGCTGAAAGAATCAATGTAGAACAGATTTTCGAACGCCCTGAACCAACATACAACATTGCCCCGATTCAGATGGTGAATACTGTC
>SOKL01000377.1 GCA_004376265.1 Candidatus Thorarchaeota archaeon | reverse complement strand
AATAGCTCTAGGTCAGCGATTTCTATCTCACTCATTCGATTTTGCCTCCACGGTTTCTTTGGCAGCAAATGCCATGAAGCTATCAATTATGTCAATATGAGCAAGTAGCATTCTTCGACAACAGTATCTTGTCAGTCCAACATTGTCAAGTACAACTGATGGCTCTTCGCCCTGTCGGACTTCACGTTTGAACTGCTCGAATTTGTCTGCAACTACTTTACCGCATGTAAAACATCGTACTGGAATTATCATCGTATAGTCGCCTCACCTGTATGATTTCTGGTATCGGGATCGTGCTGAAGGGCCACCGAACTTCTTTGGTTCTGTTCGTCGTGGGTCTCCAACAAGCATTGTTCTATCATGTTCAATCATTTTTGAACGTGCCTCAAAGTCTTGGCTCATGCGAATTAGACCGGTGGCAATGGCCATTCTTACTGCATCAGCTTGGCTCATGAAACCCCCGCCCCTTGTTCGTACTCTGATATCGTATCGTTTCCATCCTTCTCCGAAGAGAATCAATGGCTCCATAATACGCATTCGAGCAAGCTCTGGTTGTTGAATCTCCAGCGGTCTCCCATTGATTCTGATTCGACCTGTACCATCCTTTATTGTGGCTTTAGCAAGACTTGTCTTTCTCTTGCCAGTACTTACTACAACTCTCACTTTACGACCTCCGGGTTTCTCCAACCGAGTTCGTGGCTCAATTCAGCCACTGTGATGAATTTTCGTTTCAGACTCCTATATCTTGCACCCTCGAGTATAATCTTTTTAGATTCAGCAAATTGCTCAGGTACGCCAATGTAGACCTTGATACGTTTGTATGCGTTTTTACCACGAGGTGTTGGCCATGGGAGCATGCCACGAAACATTTTCCGAACCATTTTATCTGGACGACGTTCGTGAAATGGACCCCTGCTTGGTTTATAGGAGGTCCTTATGTTGAATCTCTCTTTCCAGGCTTCAATCAAAGTTCTGCGATCTCCTGTGATAATAGCCTTCTCTGCGTTTACTACGACAACATGCTCACCAAGTATGGCAGCCTTTGCAGCTTTTGCTCCAAGTCTTCCAACAACCATATTTTCGGCATCGTAAACTTTGACACTTTCTTTACTCATTGAAACCACCTATACTATAATTGTAACTCCCTTCCCTTTGGGAGATTTGGTAAGCAATTCGTTAATTGATATCAGTGAACCACCAGCTCCAACGATAACTGTCCTCGCAGAAGTTGACGCATTGAGAGCTGCTACTGTCACTTTATGAGAGAGATTTCCAGAACCCAGAACCTTTCCGGGAATTACAATAATATCTCCAGTACTTGTATGGCGACTGATTTTTCCGATATTCACTGTAGCGCGTTGGCGAGCTGGTCTAGCAATTAGTTCTGCAACTCGCTTCCAAATACCAGCATTATGTTTGGTTGATGTCTTCCTGAGCGCATTGATGAGTGCGCGTGTATTTGGGTCAGTTGATCCAGATTTGACTGATCTTTCCATATTATCACACCTCATAATGAATTTGCGTAGTCAAGAGCCAATCTGATTCTCTCCTTCAGGATTTCAGAAGACTTCTCTACAATTTCCTCCGGAGTAAGCGCGCCTGTGGACTCTACCTTAAACAAGAAACTATCTTTCTTGGTATCAATTGTAATTGCTCCAGGTTCGCAGACATCAACACAGGCTTCACAGAGGCTGCAGTCCAGAGTGTTCTGTGTTGATATTGTATCATCCTCAATCCGCAGAATGTTCTTGGAGCACATATCGACGCAATCTCCACATTGATTGCACTTCTCTTTGTTCACCTCGACTATGGGTACATATTTGTATGAAACCGTTGATACTGACTGGAACTTTGCGTTTTCCATACCCCTACCAAGTCTGGCATACGCTTCAATTATTAGACGTTGACCGGGAGCTAGCTTCACCAGGGGGATATCACCTGATGCAGGAACTATTTTCGGGTCTTGTGATGTGAGGTTGCTGGCGTTGACTATCCTATCCTCATCATCTCCAGCTGTTTCCTCAAGTGTAAGCGTACATTGACAGAGACTGCAACCCTTACCTTCACAATCGCATTCTTCTGGCAAGTTGTAGCTTTCGAGATCTGTCACAAGTGGGATAAGTCCCAGTCTGTGTGCGAGCATCTCATCATACATGACGCTTGTGTTCTCAAGCACAAGTACTTCGTCTATTGCCATAGAAGGTAATCTGGTAAGCATGGTCCTGCGTAATGCATTCGCAAACGCAACATCGATTCTTTCTACTAAGAAGTGAACAATGTTGTCCTGTTTGTGGATTATTGTAATTTCCATTGACTCACCTGACTACAGAGGTTTTGTTCACCCAAAAGACATACATTCCGGGACGGACTCGCCACTTGACATTAATGGCAAATGGCTCTCTCGCCCATGCCCTGGGCGTCTTCGCCTGCATTGTCTGAACATAAAAGGCTTGTCCTACAGCTAGTACATGCTAATGCTGATTTGGAATGATTCCAATTTGTTCAAGCAGCCATATTAGAGAGTTCTTTCAGTCCATCAACAATAAGCTTGTAGCCATTAAGACGCTCTTTCGGATCAATAGCAACCAACCCGAATGTAGGAACTCCGAGTAAATCTTGAACAGACTCAGGTCTCATTGATCCTGGAAGGTCCTGTTTATTTGCTATGGCAATGACTTTCATGCCATCTAGCTGATTCTTGAATTTCATGAGAAGTTGACGTGTCTTAAGAACAGCCTTAGGATAACTCTCAGTAACCACAACGACCATCTTGCTGCCTTTCATGAAATCTGCCCAGAGAAATTCAAAATGAGATTGTCCACCCATCTCGATAAGCGAAGCTTTTGTGCTCCCATCGATTGTGATTGTTCCGCAACTCATACCTGCAGTCGGTTGATAGTTAACTTCCAGCTTAGGAGAACTATCAGTCAGCAACTTGATTAAAGTGGACTTACCAGCATAACCAGATCCCATCAGGGCAACCTTGACATATTGCGTCATGAGCGTTGACTCCAAGTTGAACTTGTTCAGAGAGCGTATAGGTTGGAGTATTTCGGGGGTAACACTCACTGATTGAGCGGCCGCCCCCTCGAAGTCCTACTTAAGGTTAATGAGGTAAAATGGAAAAACGCGCGATAGAAGAGCTTAACAGGCAAAGCGAATCTGGGACTCGGGAGCTGGTGAAATGTCCTTCAACGAACCTAAAGTCATTATAATTGATGATGGGGCGTTAGAGAAACTTGGAAATCTGATGGAGGACTACAATAATCCTCTCTGTGTGACTGATGAATTGATTCATGCAGACTATCATCAGCATCTAGAGAAGAATATTGGCACCTCATGTCAATGGTTGATGGTATCTAAATATCGTGCTGACTCTAACACGATTCTAGGGAATATCGATATTGTACTTGGATTCGGAGGTGGTAGTAGTCTGGATATTGCCAAGCTTGTGGCGCGAGATACTGGTCTCAATTGGATATCAATTCCTACTGCAGCATCTCATGATGGTATCGCCAGTGATGTTGCTTCTGTGAGTCACAATGGGTATAAATATTCAGAAAAGTGTAAAGGCCCTCTTGCGGTGATTGCCGACACCTCAATCATTTCAGAAGCACCACCTATGCTAAAACTTGCAGGTCTAGGGGACATCATCTGCAAGACCTCAAGCCTAGCTGAATGGAAGATGGCATCTGAGGTGAGAGGAGAATCTTTTGATAAATCGGTCTACTCAATCGTAGAAAATGCATTGAATACTGTACTCAAGGATGATAGTCTTGAAACCCTGATTAGAGCTGAAATCGATGCAGGACGTGCAATGGGTATATTTGGCAGTTCCCGTCCTTGTTCTGGTACTGAGCATGCAATTTCTCATGCTATGGATAGAGATTGTGGTCAATTGCATGGACTTCAGGTGGCATTTGCAACTCCTTTATGTCTGCATTATCTGAGTGAAGCTGGATATTCAGATTACAAACCTGAAGTTGTGTTGAAATTCATGTCGGAAAGGCAATTACCCGTTAAACTTGACGAGATGTCCATTACATCGCAACAATTCATCAACGCAATACACCACGGTCTAACTATCATGGAGAAAAGAAGTCGCTACTCAATCCTTAGACATCTAGAAGTGGTTGACTTGTCTCTGAAAAGCACGATAGTTGATCTAGATTACTGAGGTATTGTATTGCTTCGACAGTTTTAAAAGACGCTAGACTGACGGCGCAGAAGAGTCTGTCCTTGTAGGACAGGTCTTAGTAACATATACCGATGAAGAACTAAACTGAGGTAAATAATAATGCCAAAGCCAAGTTTTGTAGAATGGGAGCCTACCGAGGAACTTCAGAAGAAGGCCCTAGAGGCTCTAGAGATAGCTAAAGATACAGGTCGGATAAAGAAAGGTATCAATGAAGCAACAAAGAGTATCGAGCGTGGTATTGCACGGTTGGTAGTCGTTGCAGAAGATGTTGAGCCACAGGAAGTAATCATGTACTTACCCGGCCTTTGTGATGACAAGAAAGCACCTTACATTTTCGTGAAAAGCAAGGTGGATCTTGGAAACGCCGCAGGTATTGAGCGACCTACAGCAGCTGTCGCAATCATCGTAGACGGAAAGGCAAAGGAACTCGTTGATGATATTATCGAGAAAATCAACGGCCTTCGTATGTAAGACCTAGGTGATGGCTTCAGATGAGCAAAGATGATGAAACAACCCCTTCAATTCCTGCTGAAGTAATTCAGCTCTTAGGAAGGACTGGAGTGACTGGTGAAATCACTCAGGTCCGAGTAAAGATTCTGGATGGTAGGGACAAGGGCCGAGTGCTTACTCGCAACGTGAAAGGACCAATTAGAATGGGTGACATACTTGTTCTGAGAGAAACCGAACGTGAGGCCCGTAAGATGAGGAGGCGTTAGAATGGTCGGAACCCAGAAATGTTCCTTCTGCGGGAAAGACATCGAACCAGGAACTGGTTCCGCTTTTGTACAGACTAAAGACGGAGCTGTATCTTGGTTCTGTTCAAACAAGTGTAAAGTCAACCGTCTCAAACGTCGTTTAAAGCCTAGAGACACAAAGTGGACTGCAGGCTATGAGAAAGGTGGCAAAGCGTCTCGTTAGAGTAAAGAAAAGGACCAAAGGTGGCATTTTAGCCACCTGAAGTTTCAACTATTCCTTTTCGATTTCTTCTTTCACGAATTCAAAAATGATTGATGCCAAAGCACTGATTTCTCCTGGGTTGATTCCTTTTGCGTCCATGCCCATTAGCTCAGTCAAGGACTCGAGGACTTTATCTGATGTGTCACTGTTCTCAATTGCATTCTTGACAACATCACGAAGCTTCATTGTGTAATCAGCATCACCAGAGCTATAACGCTCGATGTATGCTTTTGTCAGTCCTTCTGCATCTGGAGATTCCACTAGACCGCCCTCGTTTGACCAGAGTTCAATTTCTTTTGTTGCAGTTTCAGGTGCATCAGAGGCATGTGCAATGTTAACTCCAGCCCATATTCCGTACTTACCTCGAAGGGAAGATGGATCTGCTTTCTGAACAAAGGTTGCACCAAGTGCATCTCGGACTCCTTGAATTACATCATCAGCTTCAAAAATCAAGGCTAAAACGGGTGCAGAGGATATAAAATCAACTAACCATTGAAAGAAGTGTTTCTCCTTGTGTACATCATAATGCAATTTTGCTAGTGATTCAGGTACCTTCATCTCTCTAAATGCGCGTATTTTGTAGCCCCGGTCCATCAATGCTTTCAAGACTAGAGCGCTGACTCTCCGACGGGCTGTACCATCTGGTTTGATTATAACAAACGAACGTTCCAATTATCTCACCTATAGATTTCAATACATGAAATCAATATCCACGACTCTCGCGTGATAAGGGGAGAATATAACCCATTTCATTAGGCACAATGCAAACACTTGATTGGTAAAATCGACACTTTCATAACTGTAGCTAGAAGTCCCACAGCAATTCCTTGTGAGGTATCAGCAATGACGAAGAAGGAGAAGCTTCGTTCCCCAATTGTTACTGTTCTTGGTCACATTGATCATGGTAAGACCTCCTTGCTTGACAAGATGCGTGGAACAGGGGTTCAGGATAGAGAGGCTGCAGGTATTACTCAGCACATTGGTGCTTCATTCTTTCCAACAGAAACAGTTCTCTCAATTTGTGGAGAACTCTTGAAATCTGTTAATACCGAGCTGACAATTGATGGTCTACTCTTTATTGATACACCCGGTCACGAAGCATATCTGAACTTACGACGACGGGGTGGAGCTATCGCAGATATTGCAATACTAGTAGTTGACATCAATGAGGGCCCCCTCACCCAGTCATACGAATCCCTCAAGATTCTACGTTCTGGAAAGACTCCTTTCCTGATTGCAGCAAACAAGCTTGACAAGGTTCCTGGTTGGAGAGAAAAACCCGGGATGACTCTATTCCAAGCTATCAAGGCGCAAGGTCAATCTACTCAGAATGAGATTGATAGACGTCTGTATGAGATTGTGGGCGCACTCTCTGCGAATGATATCCAATCAGAACGATTTGACCGTGTAGAAGATTTCAAAAAAATTGTAGCAATCGTTCCGACCAGTGCGAAGACAGGGGATGGAATTCCGGAGCTTCTGATGGTGCTATCGGGTTTGACTCAACAGTTTATGCAAGATCGACTAAGTATATCCTCGGGTCCTGCTAGGGGCGCTATTCTTGAGGTGAGAGAAGAAACAGGACTAGGAATAACTCTTGACACAATAATTTACGATGGGATTCTAAAGAAGACCGATACAGTTGTAGTGGGAGGTCTAGATGGTGTCATTGTTGCTAAAATCCGAGCATTACTGCAACCAAAACCTTTGGATGAAATTCGAGATCCTAAAGAGAAGTTCACTCATGTTGATGAAGTTCATGCAGCTGCAGGTGTCAAAATCGTTGCTCCTGACATTGAAGGTGCAGTAGCTGGTGCTCCAGTATATGCAGTCACTGATCCGGAGAAACTTGAAGAAATTAAGCAACGAGTCCGTGATGAAGTGGGTGCAATACGAATTCAGACTGATAAATCAGGGATTATTTTGAAGACCGATACTCTCGGCTCTTTGGAAGCTGTTACACAGTTCTTGCAAGATCGCAAAGTACCTGTGAGAGCTGCTGATGTAGGTCCAATTGTAAAACGTGACATCATTGAGGCGCAAGCCTCTGGGGATACAGACCCTCTAAATGCGGTAGTTCTGGGATTCAATGTTAAATTTGCTCCAGATATTGAGGATCTTGCAGCTGAGTTGGGTGTAGAAACCTTCGTGAACGAAGTCATCTATCGTCTATATGATGACTATAATGCATGGTTGATTGTAAAGAGTGAACAGGCAAAAGCAGAGTCCCTTGGTTCCATCATCAGACCCGGAAAGATTGAGCTCATGCCAGATTACATCTTTCGACACAGTAAACCTGCTGTGGTGGGTGTGAAGGTTCATGGAGTCATTCGACCGAGAACAGGACTGATTAACGAGGAGGGTAAACGTGTTGGTACAATACTACAGATACAAGACCGAAGTGTCACGATTGATGAAGCCACGGATGGCATGGAGGTTGCGGTTTCAATTCGTGGACCAACAATTGGGCGTCAAGTGAAAGACACAGAGATTCTCTATACCGATGTGCCTGATAAACATGTTTTAGCAATCAGGAAGAAGTTCTTAGATGAACTGTCACAGTCAGAGCAAGAGGTGCTTGAGGAGCTCACTACAATCAAGAGAGCTGCTGGAGCTTTTATCTAACTAAATGTTTTTAGGCAATACGGTGAAAGACTCGATGCAGCGGGTAGGGTGGACCGTTTGCCGCGGTCGAGACCACATGGCATTAGTGGCGCCAGTAACTCTGTGGAGGATGAAACCCAATCCCAGTGAGTTTCGCTGTGGGACTGTGATTAGCAGTCTCTGGAGTCTGTTACGGGGATAACAACATTCGTAGGTTTGTTGTGATTGCCTTAGACTTCCGAACCGGGTTAGGCCCTGGCGGGAACAGCCCTAAGGATAAGTAGTGGAGCCCCAGAGGTAGCTGCTTTGAGAAACGCAACGAGCTAACTCATTGTGAGAAGGACATTCGATACATGAGTGCCGCTGCACTTCGTTTTACGATAGTTATGAGGAAAATCAATGGGTATACACTGACCACAATTAGGTAACTTGTTTTGTTTGCTGATTAATCAGTAGCTTGTGCTATCCGTCAAAATCTTTATGAGAGAATTGACTCCCGAAGCAAATACTCAAGCTGAGGTTTCCGAGCCTGGTACGGAGCCAGCCTGCTATTCGCCCTTGCGTATTGCAGGCGGGCTGACAGTTGGTGTGCTATGCACGCGAGAGTTCGAATCTCTCCCTCAGCGCCATCTCTTTTAATCAAACTATCATGTGAGATGTAGACGCGTATCGCAAAACGGACATCTGACAACGTCAGTATCGACTGGGATAGCATTCACAAAATCAAAGACATTGCTACAGTTTCCACAACGAAATGTGTCTGTATCAGGAATTCTCTGGGTTGGTAGTGCATGCTTCCTCATTGAGTCGAGTATTCTATCATCTTCTGAAATGTCTGTAGAAGCAATCTCTCGGCCCTGTGCCCATCGATAGGACGCATAGAGTCCGAAGATGACCATTGGGATATAGAAAATCATGTAGAGCCAAGTCAAATCGACTGGTGCGAGCATAGCAATACCTATTGTGCCAATCAGTCCCAAAATCAGGATAAGTACGAAGAGCAACCATCTCGCGGGAGACGGACCAGATTTCTGTTGATATGGATCATAATAGTCATCGTTCATCATAGGTGAAGCACTCCATAATCGAATGATACCTGTGACCTTCTAATCTCTTCTGTCTGCATTTGAATAACTAAAAATGAAGAAAGAACACGGGCCTTGCTGGCCCGGTTCTGTAAACTTGATTATTCCTTCTCCTTCTTACCAGCTTTTCTCTTTGTGACTTTCTGTACGATACCAACAGCCACGGTCATACCCATGTCACGTACGGCAAACCTGCCAAGCTGTGGAAATGTCTTGTAGGACTCTATGACCATCGGTTTGAGAGGTACCAACTTAGCAACCATGGACTCTCCTTTCTTGACAAAGTCTGGCTTCTCTTCGATGACCTGACCACTACGCTGGTCAATCTTCTGCAGGATTTCATCGAACCTGCACGCGACCTGGGCGGTATGGGTGTGAATGACTGGTGTGTAACCAACTGTGATAGCACTTGGGTGCTGGATGACCATCACCTGACCAGTAAAGTCAGCAGCGACTGTAGGTGGTTTGTCAGTTGGTCCAGCGACATCACCACGACCAAGGTCTTTCCTCTCAATGCCTCGAATGTTAAAACCAATGTTATCACCAGGAACTGCCTGGTCTAAGATTTCATGGTGCATCTCGATGGTCTTGACCTCTCCAGTCTTGTCCGGTGGCATGAAGGTTACTTCCTGTCCTGTCTTCATGATTCCAGTTTCAACACGGCCAACTGGTACTGTTCCAACACCCTTAATCGAGTAAACATCGTTGATGGGTACTCGCAATGGCTTTTTGGTTGGCTTCGGTGGAAGCTCGACTGCATCAAGAGCCTCTAGAAGGCAAGGTCCCTTGTACCATGGTGTGAAGTCAGGAGTTTTCTCCTTCAGGTTAGCAGCATCAAGTGCAGAGGTTGGAATGAATGGAACATCGGCTATCTTGTAGCCAATACTTGCTAAGAAGTCGCCGACCTCGTCCTTGACCTCATTATACCTGTCTTCACTGTACTTGACACTCTCATCATCCATCTTATTCACACAGACTATGAGTGAGGGTACACCAAGAGTCATAGCAAGGTAAGCATGCTCCTTGGTCTGACCACCAGGGCCAACACCAGCCTCGAACTCTCCACGTTTTCCGGATACAACAAGCAGACCAACATCAGCCTGAGAGGCGCCAGTGATCATATTCTTGATGAAGTCCTTATGGCCAGGAGCGTCAATGATTGTGTAATAGTACTTATCCGTGAGGAACTTGAAGAAAGCAATATCAATTGTAAGACCTCTCTCACGCTCCTCTTTCAATCTATCAAGAGCGAATGCCCAAGCCCATGAGGGCCTTCCGAGTTTCTCGGCCTCTTCCTTATGTTGCTGGAATGTTCGCTCATCTACTGCACCTGTCTCGTATAGCAATCTGCCCGTCATAGTGCTTTTACCGTGGTCTACGTGCCCTATGACGACGAGATTGAGGTGCTCTTTTCCTTTTTTGCTCAATCTTATTCACCACGTTATTTAGGCCTATCCTCTGAGCGGGACAGACTTTTGATGCCACCTAGTGGGATGCTTTTAACGGTTTCGACAAGGCTCATTGACTAGAAGGGAGGACAGCATTTTGCATCATTTCTCTACTAGCCAAAGAGTTCACAGAGCTGTCCGACCTATTTGTAAGGTGGATTATTTTAGAATTCAAATCAGGTCAGGTATTGATTCCGGTTTGTCTTTCAAATCCTGAAGATTCTCTAGAGGAATCCAACCTTCCTCACCTAGAGTTGTTCGTACCCAGACCCATCCACTCTCTTCATTCAATGTGATCACTTCTTGCCCCTCAGTGACCGTCAATTCTCGTGCAGTATAATCATTTAGAAATTGAAATTGACCAGATTCTGACATCGACTCAAGGTATGTTTTTGGGACCCATCCATGAACTCCAGAGCTATTACGACACCAGAGCCATCCTTCCCACTCAGTCTCTCGTTCCTGCCCTTCGACAATCTCACCCTTCTTAGCTATCAACGGGATGTGGAGCTCACTCTTGTGATTCTTGGTCACTTTCACTATTTTCATCCGTTTCACCAGATTACTTGTCTTGTGTGAAGACGTATGCAATATTCGCACCAGTCTGAACAGCCTGAAGACTGCCTGAAGTACCAAGAATATCGCCACAGGGGTATGCCCAGATATACCCATCAACTGGGCACTCAACTCGTTCCAAGATGTCACCATAGAGGTCATAGATCTCTG
>SOKL01000195.1 GCA_004376265.1 Candidatus Thorarchaeota archaeon | reverse complement strand
GCCCAACCATACTAGCGCTTGACCCATCTCGTTCTGACCAGGAACCACTGAGATTCTGATAAGTATCTGTGCAATCACAATTAGCCCAATAGAGCTTAGAATGTAGATTGTGATCAACCAGTTCATAATGGGTGCAATGTAGACCTTCCAGAATGGTCCACGGATTTTTGGTATGGTGTTCTCACCATATTCATCGACTCTCGATTTCACTTCATCTTTAGACAGCCCTTTCTTTGGGTCTGTCTGAAAAGCCTCATACACTTCC
Organism: Candidatus Thorarchaeota archaeon; assembly: GCA_004376265.1. GTDB lineage: Archaea > Asgardarchaeota > Thorarchaeia > Thorarchaeales > Thorarchaeaceae > SMTZ1-45. Next base: position 2,782 of record SOKL01000195.1, on the reverse strand, counting down.
TTGAGAGGCATAGAATGGTAAGGTAGAATAGAACTATCTTGTGTGATGGCGTCTTCTTCCGACAAAGCTGCTACCTCTCAGGGGATATTATTGCTGTAGAAAGACTACAGATAAATCAAACTCGAATGGTCATACACTCAAGTCCGACAACTGCGCATTAAGCCGAAACACCTTTTGAAGCTTTTCAGTTTAGGGTTCTAGCTCATTTATCCTTCAATCTGTATTACTGTCGTCGATAGGTTCATCTAGAGTTGTGAGGGGTGTGACAGGCCGCACGTGGAAGAACCTAACAGGTGCAGATAATGGACTATTACTGGCAACCCACCTCAACCCCCAAATCGAAATCTGAAGGAAGAAAGATTATTGCGGCCATTATCATCTTGATAGTTGTAATATCCACAGGACTCGTTTATGTTCTCCAAGTAGGACCCATTGGAGGGACTGGAAGTAGAAGTCAAGTCAAAGTTGCAGTACTGGATTCTGGAATAGACATTGATCTCGCACTTCAGGGAAGAGTTGTAGAACAGAAGAGCTTTATTGAAACTCAATACGGATATGAAATCGCTGATACAACTGTCACTGATTCACAACCAGAAGGTGTTCCCCATGGCACCATGGTTGCCAAAATTGTATCTGAGACTCCAAACACACTAATTGTAAATGCTAAAGTCCTCAGTCAGGACGGATTTGCTTCGTCAATGGCTCTTGTGGCAGCTATACAGTGGTCGGTGGAGCAGAATTGCAGTGTTATCACCATGAGTCTTGGTTCAGGACCAGTCCTGGGAGATCCTCTTGAAGCTGTTATTAACTGGGCGTTTTCGAAAGGTGTCATCGTCGTGTCATCTGCAGGAAACGTGGGGGAGAGTGGACTCGCTGGGACAAGTATCTCATCACCGAGTGTCTTTGAACGGTGTATTTCTGTTGCTGCTGCGTATGAAAATGGAGAACCAACAGAATTCTCATCAACTGGTCCAACATATGACAGATACATGAAACCAGATATCATTGCAGATGGGTGGGCCTCTACTGGAGGAAGTCGTTATTATGGAACGAGTTTCGCTTCTCCTAGAGTTGCTGGAGCAGCCGCAGAGCTCATCGGGTATTGTGAAGCTTACAACATCACATACACTCCGGGAACCATTATGACTGCAATCATGAAAGGAGCCACTCCAATGAGTGATTTTCCGAGTTATGTTGTTGGAACAGGAATGCTAAATGTCCAGAGCTCACTTAATCTAATAATCGAGAACACAGATGAGGGCGAACTTCCATCAATCAGTCTTGCATTCCCTGGCACACTTCCAATTGATTTTGAGAAACTCTTCTTGGGAGATACCTATGTTTTCAATGTTAGATTACTAACATCAGGATACACGACCTTTGACATTAACATTGAGAGTGATGCCCCTGAGATCTTTGACGTTCCATCAACTATTGACGTAAATCAGACACTAGTGTTTCCTGTGACTGTTGACATCCCGGTATCCGGACCCTCTCTTATCAATGCCACATTATTATTCTCTTCAATTGATTATGGCAATACTGAGCTTGTGGTCTTATTCGAGGTTTCAGAACCGATTGCTAGGATCGCCTTTGCTATCAGTCATACAGATTGGTCGATTGATTCATACTTTGGGCAATTTCGAGAGTTTTACAAGGAATTAACTGCCAATGACATATCTGTGACTGAGATACGAAACAGTTCAGCCACAACATTATCTTTATTGCAAGAATTTGATTCAGTAGTCATCCTTGACCCGTGTGTGTATGATGTTAACGAAACCATTCCAACGGCTCCTTCTCCCTACTCACTACCTTTCTCCACAGTTGAAAAACAAGCGTATGAAGACTACTTCAATTTAGGAGGAGGTGTTTTTGTAGCGGCTCTCTCAGCCTCAGCGACTAACATAACACAAGTGAATGAGTTCCTAAATTGGACTGGTTTCTCACTTACAAATACAGAAGTGTCCTCTGGATCAGATCCATTATTCATCGATAATCTCGACGCGCACATCATCACATCAGGAGTGAGCGGTTTCCATTATTTGGGTGCTACAATCCAAATTCCAATAGATGGACATCGTCTTGCACAATTCGGGAGTATGCCAATTATGGCTTACAAAGAAGGTGTTGGAGGAGGGAAAATTGTTATCACAGGTAGTAACTATCTACTTGACAATTATGCTTTCTTAGGAGAGTACGGTCCAGGTGATGATGCATTAATCGCACTCAGAATCGTGTTTTGGACTGCTGGTTTGCTGACCTTGCCTTCAAGTGTATCTTGACACACTATGATTGCCTGAATATTGATTCTTTATATACAACAATGGGCAGGTTAGGATACTAACAACCTTTCCGAGTCGAAGTCGGAATATGCCGGTGACTTGGATTTATCTATGGTCACCGGCTAACCAACATTTTTTTCGTGTCACTACCAGCAATCTTAACAAAGGCGTGCTGTCAACCTTTTCAATCTTGGAAGTGATTTTGAGATTTGTCGAGGTCAACGAAAGCAGCCTACTCAGCCTTAGTTGCAGTCACATTAGCTCACTTCCTGAACCATGTCTACATAGGTGCATTGTCGCCATTTCTCCCACTTATTCAAGCAGAGCTGTTATTGACTTACACCGAAATAGGAATCATCACTAGTGCTGCAGTCGTGGCAATGACTATCTCACACTTTGCCGTAGGATACCTTGGAGATAGGGGATCTCGATGGCGGGATGCTTTCATCACTGTGAGTGTTCTGTTAAGCGCTGCAGCAATGATACTCACGAGTTAT
>SOKL01000109.1 GCA_004376265.1 Candidatus Thorarchaeota archaeon | reverse complement strand
ATGGGAGTGCAACAGTTGAACTAGTGAGAGGTGTATCTGTGATGAGCAGCACACCTGAGAGACCTCCAAATATCAAGAAAGCGAGAATCATCAATGAGTTTAGTATGTGTTGAGTTCGATTGAGGTCCATTTCAATTGGCTCCCTGTCACAACGGTTTCAGTGAACTTTCTGGCTGCGCTTTTCAATTTGGTCTGCTTGAAAAAGGTTATCGTTCATTGTGATGTGTTTGGTATAAGCTCAGTAATCTACCGTACTGTTTATATCGAAATGGTGAATGGCAGAAACTGTATTACAAGAAGTACTTGTGATACAAGAGAGCAAAACAAGATGACTATTGCCATTCATGAAAGCGCTTTGATTAGGCACTTCAACACTAGAAAGGAAGTCCTGCGTGCGTGGGAAGAGGCTATTGACTGCAGGTCCTCCCCATTCCGGGGCTACAAGATGCCGGATTCAAGGTTATACATTGAACACCCAACGTTCCTTGACAGTATCGTTGATCTGATTCTTACGAATGAGCGTCATGTGTTTCTGAGGGGGCCAGTGGGTTCTGGCAAGAGTACTTTGATGCTATTAGCTCTTCGCGATTTGCCCACGTTGGCGGATCGACGGGGTAACAAGTTTGTCACTGGCTATGTTGGAATGACTGGTCTCTATGAAAAACAAATGTCCGCAGCAATAGCCGATTCTCTAAGGATTAAGTATCGTCGGTCATGGGAATCAAGTCAGATTATAGAAGCCGTTGCCAAAGAGAGCCTAAGAAGGTATGTCCAGGACAAATGTCGCACAGCTCTATTCATAGAAGATGTTGCTGACAACCAAGAAGCGGCTTTCCACAAACTGCGATATTTGGCAGACCTGCCTACTGAAGAGATGGTCGATTCATATCGAGATGGTACACTTGATGAGCCTATTATCACGCTCATCATGAGCGGAACAGTGGAGTATTGGAATGCCATGCTCAACTTCCTGCCGCAGATTGCACATCGGACTGAACCACTTGATGTGCCGCCACTTGATGACCAGAAAGCAAAGGAATTCGTTGGTCGCAGGTTGGCGTACGCGAAAGGAAAGATCGATGCTTTCGACTCCAATAATTACGACCTATATCCGTTCAATGAGAAAACGATAGAAATAATCAATCGTGCAGCCAGAGGAAATCCACGCGATATACGAATGCTTGCGCGCGGGTGCCAGCAGGTGGCAGCAGAAAAGTTTAGACAATCAGGAAATCCAGCTGTTACTTTAGAGATTGCTAAGCTGGTGACAGAAGCTTATGTCAGTATCTTGAAGGAGGTGTACTAAGTGGTTCTAGGTAAGTATAGACGAGAAGAAGAAGATAGACGAAAGAAAGGTGAGTCAACAGCAGCAATAAGTCAACCCTCACACACCTCTGTAGAAGGAGTAGATGAAACCGGGCATGTTGAAGCTGTGCCAAACCGTGAGCGTAAGAGCCCCATAGTTTCGTTCTCTATTCCAATAGACCTGAGAAGTTGTTTGCAGGCTGTGAGAAGTGAGAAGTCGATTAACCTGAGTATGTGGGTTGAGCGCAAGCTGCGCGAAGCGGTGGCAAATGAGTTTCCGACTATTGCAGAAAGACATCTGAAAACATGATGGTATCGGCTCTAATACGTGTAATACATGACATATCAGCATAGCGACTTGAAGGACCTATGCATCTCGGCGTATTGTGCCACTCGTGACATGCAGAGAGCTGCCAGTGCAGGGTCGTCATAACATGGTATTTTGTTCATTTCTAGCAAGTCCTTTCCAGGTTTGCCAACATCGCCCGCCAACCAGACTCCGACAACGGGCTTACCGCTCTCAGCTGTTCGTAGTCCTTCAAGAGTACCTGCAGCATGTTCAGTCTGCGTCATTCCTGCAAATGTAGGCACCCCACAAATTACCAATAGCATGTCTATGTTTGGATCTCTTAACAAAAGCTCTGTTGTGAGAGTGTACTCTTTTCGGCCAGCACCTGCCACCACGTCCACTGGATTATCTATCGACGCTATGGGAGATAGATTCTGCTTAAGTTCATGACGTGTTTTTCTTTCCAGATTAGGAATTTCTAAATTGAAATCAGACACTGCATCCGTGGCCAGGACTCCCGCTCCGCCTGTATTACTAATAATACCAATACGATTTCCTGCAGGGAGAGGCTGATAATCAAATAGCTTGCATATCTCAAGCAATGAATCGAATGTAGGGGCAGTGACACAGCCGGCTTGGCGGATCATCCCTTCAAACAGCTTCGGAGACCCAGCCATAGATCCGGTGTGTGACTGTGTAGCAATTCCCCCAGCATCACTCCGACCACCTTTCAGAACAACAACTGGTTTTTCGTTTGCAGCGTTATGTAAAGCGTTGAAGAACGACCTACCATTGTCAACTCCTTCTACGTAAACCGCAATGACTGTAGACTTTGTGTCTGTTCTGAAGTAGTCGATTATTTCATCTAAACTCACGTCTGCTGCATTCCCAACGCTAGCGAACTTGCTTAAGCCAATACGTTTCGCTCGCGTCATATAGATCATCATGCCTCCAAGCGCGCCACTCTGAGACAGGAATGCTATGTTGCCGCGCTCTGGCATCATAGTAAATGTGCCATTGAAGATTCGGCTGTTGGATACTCCGACACAGTTCGGACCGATGACTCTGACATTAGCCTCTTTTGCAGCTGCGACTAGAGCATCTTCGAGCTTCTCTCCTTTAGGACCAGTTTCACTGAATCCACCGGATATCACCACTGCATGTCTGGCCCCAACGCCCTGTACTTCTGACATAAGTTCTGCACAGTACTTGGCAGCTACTGCAATGATGACCAGATCAATGGGTTCTGGTAGACTTCTCAAATCCGGATATGCCTTGACACCGAGGACACGGTCTTTATTTCGGGTAATGGGATATACCTGTATTTCTGAAGCTAAGAGATTCATCAGTATTGAGTTACCTAACTTCCTGTAGTCTGATGAGGCTCCAACTAAGGCAACGGAATGAGGTGTGAAGAACTTGTCAATTGTCTCCATTGCGTTCCCTTTTGATTTGC
>SOKL01000335.1 GCA_004376265.1 Candidatus Thorarchaeota archaeon | reverse complement strand
ATTCATTCAGGTGACGTAAATGATATGACCTGCTATGTTTATTAAGTTTGTTTTGGGCAGATTGGATGTACGATCAATTATCAGTCTAGTGGTCTATTTTGGGGCCAGTGGCGTGATTCAAATGGCGGAAATCATCATGCCATTGTATCTGGAGCAACCCCCGGTGGACTGCCAGCAGACTGTCGCAGAACGTTTGTTGCACTAGGACTAACCAGTGATACCACGTTTTCCAATGTAATTCCAAATGGTTATGCAATTAGGGGGATTTTTATCTCTAACAACACAGCTAATGCCATAACTGTAAATATAAAGACTGACGTGCCACAGACGATTGTAAATGGACAAGTTATAGGAGGTACCTATCGTCAATATGTAACTCAGGCCGTTTGGTATATAACTTACGCTGGAGATCCACTGAGAGACCTAGTTATTGAAGATAGTGGAGCTGGGTGGAATAATGCCGAACTTGACATTTTTGTGTTCTTCGAAAGATTATATATGTACGACTAATGACAGCTATAATCTCCCCATATCATAAACCTCTTGATCCGCCACCTGCTACTTTGAGTATGGCTCGTGGAGATAGTGAGTTTGAGGACATCCTCGTTGACTGCTATCGTTCAACCAAGTTATATGCATCTATCTTTCATAGTGAACGTTTCTATAGACCATTTGATGCTTTGCATGACCAGATCTTTGAAATTATAGATGACGATTCAATCCCACTTGCAGCCATCGCCGCACCTCGTGGCCTTGGCAAAACATCAATAGCAAGCATTGTAACTCCAGCAAAGAAGATCCTCTACAACGACTCAGGTTACATTGTTCCAGTCAGCTGCACATATACATTGGCTGAGCTGCAGTCAGAAAACTTGAAAAGAGACCTTTTGTCAAGTGAGATGGTCCTCAAAGTATTTAAACCAGTGAAGTCACAGAGCTTCAGTAAAGAACAGTGGATTGCCAACAATGACATCAAAACTTGCGTAATGCCTCGTGGGGCACGTCAGCAGATTAGAGGTATCTTGTATGGAGTCCACCGTCCAAATTTGATATTGGTAGATGACTTGGAAGACCCTGAACACATGGACAGTGAAGATCAAAGGAAAAAGAAAAGGGAGTGGTTCTTTGCTGATCTGTTCAATGCAGTTGATAGAGGTCGCCATGACTGGCGAATTATAGTACTTGGCACTGTATTGCATGAGGACTCACTTCTTGTGGAGTTGCTTGAAGATCCAGATTGGGTTTCAGTCACCCTTAGCATTTGTGATGACAAGTTGAATAGTAATGCCCCTAATTTTATGTCCACTCCTGAGGTCAAGAAACTCTATGCTGGTTACAAGCGTCGGAATCAACTTGGAACTTTCTATCGTGAGTATAGAAACATACCCGTTCCTGTTGAAACCGCCAAGTTCAAACAAGAATATTTCAAGTACTATGGCCCTATCGAGGCTAAAGGAACTGACTATGTTATTACTGAAGAAGAACTAAACAACAGCCGTGATGTCACGAATGTCATCTTGATTGACCCAGCCAAAACAGTCAAAGAAGAAAGCGCTGAGTGCGCTATAGTCGGCATAGGAGTCAACACTTTTAATCGTGCCATGTTCATCAGGGACATCGTTCACGATCAATTCTATCCTGATGAACTATATTTGGAAACATTTTTAATGGCCACTAGACTTCATGCCCAAGTTATAGGTGTTGAAGTTACTGGTCTTGAAGAATTCATAATGTATCCTCTCAGAAATGCTATGCTGATGGGAGGGTATCACTTCACTTTGGTCGAGTTACGTGCAAGGGGAGGCCATGAAGGGAGGGGCTCTGGAAAAATAGCCAGAGTTGCAGCATTGTCTCCCCTATATCGAGAAGGTCTCGTTTATCATAACAAGACTGCTTGCATGCCTTTGGAGGCTCAATTACTGCCATTTCCAAAGAGTAAGCGCTGGGACGTGATGGATGCAACTGCCTATATTATAGAATTACTTGAAACTGGTGAAATGTACTTCAACCATGCCGATGGTGATGATGAGGATTCAAGTGAAGTTATTGAGAGAGAGATGGCAATGATAGGTGAAATGGATAACGAACCAGCAATAGAGGATTTCCGAGTTTTATGATTGCTGCATTACAAATTGGAATACAGTAAAGCGTGGAAGAAATATACATAGGTTCAATGGGACCTTTCCTGTATGATCCTACTGAGGATCTACCTGGCCAAGCTGGTGTTAAGCAGGGCCTGGCAACCAGTGGTGCGCCTATAAGAAATGAAGATGTCTTGAGGTTGGCTGACATTGGTAGTATTGCTGCTCCTCATGATGCTTCGTATGTTGTAATTGGTTTGAATGCCAACCTGGCTGCTGAAAGGCGATTACAGGTTGGAAATAGTTTGAGTTTGACTGATGGAGGTGCGAATGGTGATGTGACATTGGATGCGATTCAGGATATTAGAACGACTGCGGTTCCTGAGTTTGCTGGGTTGGGCATCGGAACGGCTGCGCCACAGACAAACTTGGATGTTGTAGATGCAGGGACAAACACTCAATCTCAAATATTCATTCGCGGGTTCAATGATCAGGTTGTCTACTGTCCAGAATTGAGAATTAAGAAATCTCACAGTGATACTCTTGGAACTTTAGTCACTACCATTGACACGGAAAAACTCGGTCAGATAATCTTCTCTGGTGTTGATAGTGGCAATCTTGTTGACGATGGCGCACATATCACTGCTATTCAGGACGGCGCAGCGGGAGCATTCATCCCAACCAATCTTATCTTATTGACTCATAGCTCAACCGCCAAAAACATCAATCAGTTTGTTCTCCATAATGATGGCAACGTCGGCATCGGGACGGCTGCACCGGGAGCAAAGCTGGAAGTGGTAGGCTCTTGTGAGTTTGGTGATGAGGGTACTAATTACACCGCTATAGAGGCTGATGGGGACGTATTGTTTGTTGGTGGCGGGGGCTTGCACTTTGGTGAAGTCTCCGTAGTAGGCAATGCCAATGCTTCGGTATTGAACAGTGCCGCCAAGGTACAATTCGTGCATTTCGATACTG